>NZ_JBWKRA010000009.1:181693-209269 GCF_059419065.1 Pseudomonas sp. GW821-FHT07B01
ACGTGTATCAGAGACAGCGTCGGTGCATTCACTACCGTTATCGCAGGCAACCCAGCTCCCACATTTGATCTGTGTTGCTCTTAAGTAACGCTGTTGCGGACTTTGAATTGCGGCTGGTCCCAGGTGGCGTTGTCGAGAATTTCACCGAGAATTTCCACGGCGTCCCACACCTCGGTAAAGCTGCTATACAACGGCGTGAAGCCAAAACGCATGATCCGCGGTTCACGGTAATCGCCGATCACGCCTCGGGCGATCAAGGCCTGGATCACCGCGTAACCTTCGGGGTGTTCAAAGCTGACGTGGCTGCCGCGCCGGGTGTGTTCACGCGGGGTTATCAGTTCCAGGCCATGGGCGGCGCAACGGCTTTCGACCAACGCGATAAACAGGTCGGTCAAGGCCAGGGATTTGCGGCGCAGGCTGGTCATGTCGGTCTGGGCGAAAATCTCCAGACCGCATTCCACCATGGCCAACGAGGTAATCGGCTGCGTACCGCAGAGGTAGCGGGCAATGCCGGCGCTGGGGGCGTAGGTAGACTCCATGGCGAACTGGCGGGTATGCCCGAACCAACCCGACAGCGGCTGGCGCACCACATCCACCAACGCCGGGTTGACCCACACAAACGCTTGGGAGCCCGGGCCGCCGTTGAGGTATTTGTAGGTGCAGCCAATCGCATAATCCGCGCCGGCATGATGCAGATCGACAGGCACCGCGCCCGCCGAATGCGCCAGGTCCCAGATGCTCAGCGCGCCGCACTCGTGGCTCAGTGCGGTCAGCGCCGCCATGTCGTACATATAGCCGGTCTTGTAGTTGACGTGGGTGAGCATCACCACCGCCACGTCCGCATCAATGGCCTGGGGCAGTTCGGCCGGGCTGTTCACCAGGCGCAGGGAATAGCCTTGTTGCAGCAATTCGGCCAAGCCTTCGGCGATGTACAAGTCGGTGGGAAAGTTGCTCGCTTCGCTGACGATGACCTTGCGCGCAGGTGTACGTTGGCGCTGCACACTCAAGGCGGCGCTGAGCACTTTGAACAGGTTGATCGAGGTGGTATCGGTGATCACTACCTCGCCGTCACGCGCACCAATCAATGGCGCCAGGCGATTGCCCAGGCGCTGGGACAACTGCGCCCAGCCAGCGCTGTTCCAGCTACGAATCAAGCCGTTGCCCCACTCCTCGGCGATCACCTGTTGTGCTCGTTCCAGCGCCGCCACCGGGCGAGCGCCGAGGGAGTTGCCATCGAGGTAGATCACGCCCTCGGGCAAGGCGAATTGGGCACGCAGGGGGGCCAAAGGGTCCTGGGCGTCGAGGGCTTGGCAATGGCTTCGAGTGGTCATGGGTCGTCCTGGTTTTTATAGGTGAGGATGGACCAAATAATGAACGAACTTTTAGAGAATTTTCGTGCAAAGTGGTGGGTAAACGGCTATTTAAGCTGTAGGAAATTCGAATTTAACCTCCAAATACGCGGATATCTTCCAAGCATGATTCTCGACGCCACCGACCTGCGCCTCCTGCATTTCCTGCAACAGGATGGCCGCATCAGCAACCAGGAATTGGCGGAAAAAGTCGCGCTGTCGCCGTCTGCATGCCTGCGCCGTTTGCGCCTGCTGGAGAGCGAGGGAATCATCAGCGGCTACCGCGCGGTATTGAACGCCGAGCAGTTGGGGATCGAGCTGGAAGCTATCGTGCACCTGTCGTTGCGCCAGGATGTGGAGGACTGGCATGAGACGTTCATCAAGAAGGTGCAAGGCTGGCCGGAGGTGGCGAGCGCCTATGTGATCACCGGCGCCAGCAACTATGTGCTGCGGGTGCAGGCGCGCAACCTCAAGCACTTTTCGGACTTTATCGTGAACCACCTGAACCGCACAGCGGGGGTGATGGATATCCGTTCGGAGATCGTGCTGCAGAAGATCAAGGACCGGGATGAGGTGTTGGACCTGGTCGTGCGCAAATAACTAGATCACCAAAAAACCAATGTGGAAGCTGGCTTGCTGTGGCGAGGGAGCTTGCTCCCGCTGGGGTGCGCAGCGCCCCCAAAAGCCGGCTCCAGCTTCGCTGTCGAGCGGGAGCAAGCTCCCTCGCCACAGCAAGCCAGCTCCCACAGATCAGTCTTCGAGGGCGCGGACTCGTTGCATGCGTTTCTGCTCTACCGGTGCATCAGCCACCTGCAACTCAAAGTCAAAATCAATCTGCGCAAACCGTCCTTGCACGCCAAATTCCCGCGCCAATTGCGGATCGTCGCTGAAGCGAATTTCGGCAATCAGTTCCTCGCGGGTGGCATAGGCGAAGTCATCATGCAGGTACGGGTCATCCGACAGGTTGATCTGCGTGGTCAGGTGCCGGTGCCCAGGCGCCGAGATGAAGAAGTGGATATGCGCCGGCCGCTGCCCGTGGCGCCCGAGTTGGTCGAGCAACTGTTGCGTCGGCCCGCTCGGTGGGCAGCCGTAGCCTGAAGGGACGATGCTGCGAAAACGGTAGTTGCCCTGGGCGTCGGTCTCGATACGGCGACGCAGGTTGAATTCAGATTGATTCGGGTCGAACCACGAATAAGTGCCGCCGGTATTGGCCTGCCACACATCGACAATCGCCCCCGCCAATGGCTTGCCTGCGGTATCGCGCACTTGCCCGCGCATGAACAACGGCACCGCGTCGTCCTGACCATCATCCAGCCGCGCCTCGTACTTGGACAACGGCGCGCCGGCCACATACAACGGGCCTTCGATGGTGCGCGGTGTACCGCCGGACTTGCCTGCCTGCTCATCGGCGGCGTCCATCAACAGGTCCAGATAATGCTCCAGGCCCAGGCCGGCAGCGAGTAGACCGGCCTCCTGGTTTTTGCCCAGTTCATTGAGGTAGTTGACCGCCTTCCAGAATTCTTCCGGGGTCACTTCCAGGTCTTCGATGATGTTCACGGTGTCGCGCAGGATCCGGTAAATCAGCGCCTTGGTACGTGGGTTGCCCGCGTCATTGAGGTTGCCGCTGGCTTCTTCGAGAAACT
Organism: Pseudomonas sp. GW821-FHT07B01; assembly: GCF_059419065.1. Lineage (NCBI taxonomy): Bacteria > Pseudomonadati > Pseudomonadota > Gammaproteobacteria > Pseudomonadales > Pseudomonadaceae > Pseudomonas > Pseudomonas sp. GW821-FHT07B01. Next base: position 184,686 of record NZ_JBWKRA010000009.1, read on the forward strand.
GTTGGGCGTGGGCAGTCTGGGACAGGCGGATGGACATGGTGCATTCCTCATCTTGTAGTTATAGGTGGAAGCCGGCTCAGCGGTCGTCCGCATGGATCGACGACGGATGGCGGCACAGCGCGTTCACTTCGATGGCCATGTAGGGGAACAACGGCAGTTGCATCAGCAGGTCGTGCAGCTCCTGCACGCTGTCGACATCGAACACGCTGTAGTTGGCGTAATGCCCGGCGATGCGCCACAGGTGGCGCCATTTGCCCTCTTGTTGCAGGCGCTGCGCCAAGGCTTTCTCCTCGGCCTTGAGGCTGGCGGCACGCTCGGAGTGCATATCGAGGGGCAGGTTCACGGTCATTTTTACGTGGAACAACATGGCAGAGGCCTCTTAGTGTTTGTCACGGCGAAAGAACGCCAGGCGCTCTTCATCGAGCGTCAGGCCCAGGCCCGGCGCAGTGGACACATGCAGCTGGAAATCGCGGTACACCGGTGGCTCGGTGAGGATGTCTTCGGTGAGCAACAGCGGGCCGAACAATTCGGTGCCCCACGCCAAGGTGTTCAGCGTGAGAAAGGCATGGGCCGAAGCCAGGGTGCCAATGCCGCCTTCGAGCATGGTGCCGCCGTACAAGCCGATGCCAGCCGCTTCGGCAATCGCCGCCGTGCGCAATACGGCACGCGGGCCGCCGTTCTTGGCGATCTTGAGGGCGAACACTGTGGCCGAGCCTTCACGGGCCAGGTTGAATGCATCCTCGACACACTCGATGGACTCATCGGCCATGATCGGCACCGGGCTCGACAGGTTGAGCCGGGCCATGCCGCCACGGTTGTTGCGCGAGATCGGTTGTTCGATCAGATCGATACCGTGGTCGCCGAGCACCTTGCATGCCCGCAGGGCCACGGCCTCATCCCAGGCCTGGTTGACGTCGACGCGCACACTGGCGCGCTCGCCCAGGGCTTTCTTGATTGCGATCACATGGGCCAGGTCGCGGCTGACTTCACCGGCGCCAATCTTCAATTTGAAGAGGCGGTGACGGCGCAGGTCGAGCATTTTCTCGGCCTCGTTGATGTCCTGTTCGGTATTACCGCTGGCCAGGGTCCAGGCCACCGGCAATGCATCACGCACCCGCCCGCCCAGCAATTCGCTGACCGGCAGCCCCAGACGTTTGCCGAGGGCGTCGAGCAAGGCGCTTTCGATACCGGACTTGGCAAAGGTGTTGCCGCGAATACTGCGCTCCAGGCGCAACATCGCCGCGTTGACGTTACTCGCATCCTGGCCGATCAGCAGCGGCGCGAAGTGACAGTCGATGTTGACCTTGATGCTATCGGGGCTTTCATTGCCGTAGCTCAGGCCGCCAATGGTGGTGGCTTCGCCGATGCCTTCAATGCCGTCGGCGCAACGCAGGCGGATGATCACCAGGGTCTGGTTTTGCATGGTGTGCATCGCCAGCTTGTGCGGGCGAATGGTGGGCAGATCAACAATAAGCGTGTCGATCGATTCGATGGCGCAAATCGGCATGGCAATACCCGTTGGGTTCTTTATAGATTTGCGTCGATTCTGTGCCGCATTTTTTTGGGGTTCCAATATAGAATTGGTCTGGTGCGATACCCTCAAGGTATGAAAGGAGTCGATATGGAACTGCGTCACTTGCGCTATTTCCAGGTGCTGGGCGAGACCCTCAACTTCACCCGAGCTGCCGAACGCTTGCATATCGCCCAGCCGCCTTTGAGCCGGCAGATCCAGCAACTGGAGGACGAACTGGGGGTGGTGCTGCTGGAGCGCAGTCGGCCTTTGCGCCTGACCGAAGCCGGGCGTTTTTTCTATGAGCACGCCAATGTACTGCTCGAACAACTGGACAAGGTCTGCGACACCACTCGGCGCATCGGCCAAGGCGAGAAAACCTGGCTGGGCATCGGCTTTGCGCCGTCGACGTTGTACGGCGTGCTGCCGGAGCTGATTCGGCGCCTGCGCACTCACGAGGCCCTGGAGCTGGAGTTGGGTTTGTCGGAGATGACCACCTTGCAGCAGGTCGAAGCGCTCAAGGCTGGCCGCATTGACGTGGGCTTCGGGCGGATTCGCATCGATGACCCGGCCATTGTCCAGCGCGTACTGGTGGAAGACCGCCTGGTGGCGGTACTGCCCAGCGGTCACCCGTTGCTGGGCGCTCCGGCCACTCTCGCCCAGTTGGCCGGCGAACCCTTCGTGCTCTACCCCGGCAACCCGCGCCCCAGTTATGCCGACCATGTGATCGCGCTGTTCGACGCCCATGGCTTGAGCGTGAAGGTGGCGCAGTGGACCAACGAATTGCAGACCGCTATCGGCCTGGTGGGCGCCGGTATGGGCGTGACGCTGGTGCCGGCGTCGGTGCAGGTGCTGCATCGGGCGGATATTGGCTATACGCCGGTGGTGGAGGCGACGGCGAGTTCGCCGATCATCCTCAGCCGGCGGGTGAATGACCGGTCGCCGGGGCTGACTCATTGCCTGCAACTGGTTGAGGAGTTGATCTGAGATCCTCCAGGCACCCCATACTCCATGTGGGAGCTGGCTTGCCTGCGATGGCGGCGGATCAGTTGGCATCGTGTTGATCGGCCGGCCGCTATCGCAGGCAAGCCAGCTCCCACCTGTTGATCCTCACCCGAGTTCAAGTAATGCGCAGGCGCTTGCGTTGCAATGTCTGGCTGGGCGACTCATCGAACAGCTTGCGGTATTCCGCCGAAAACCGCCCCAGGTGCGTAAACCCCCAGCCCAGGGCGATTTCAGAAATAGTGCGCATTGAGCCCTGCTCCAAAATTTCCTGGCGCACCGCCCCCAGCCGATGCTTCTTCAGATACGCCATGGGCGACAGTGCGAAGTACTTGCGAAACGCATCGAACAGTTTGAACCGCGACACGCCCGCCGCCGCTTCCAGGTCTTCCAGATGCAGCACTTCACGGGCGTTGTCGTGGATGAATTGCCGCGCACGGATCAAGTAGTGCGGCAGTTTTACCCCCAACACCTCGCGCAGTTCTTCAGAGTAGTTATTGGGTTGGGCCAGGATCAGCCCCTTGATCAGCGAGCTTTCCAGGTCACGGGTAAACGCCGCCTGCTCGTACAACTCGCTGCTGCATTCCAGTTCGGCGATGAAGTATCGCGCCATGCGCCACCACGAGGCCGGGGCGCCGTCCACAGCATCCATCACCGATTCAAAGCGCAGCGGTGCATCGATGGGCCGTTGCAGCAAACCTTCCAGTGACTCGCTCATCGCCGCACGGGTGATCACCACCTGCAACTTGCGGCAGTCCCCGGAAATCGCCAGCACCTGATGCTCATTGGGTGAAATGATCACGCCCTGGTCGCGGTTGGAACTGAGGCGCTCACCGTTCTTGCTCAGCTCCTGCTCGCCCACCAGCGGCAGGCTCAAGCTGTAGCTGCTGAAGTGCTCGGCGTCTTCGATGTCGATGGTCACATCGGTACCGTACTCGATCACGCCCAGGGTGGTGGCGCGGGATTTGAACACGTTGGCGCTGTGGTGAAAGCGCAGGCGCTCGGGGGTGGCCGTCGCCAGGCGATGGGGCCCGCAGATGCCGGACATCCAGCTGCGCGCGCCTTCCAGGTCGAAGCGTTGAATATGAATATCGCGTGTCTGGCTACTCATCAGGGTGCACCCACGGCGGTTAGGCATTTGCGCGCTCTGGCGGCGCGTCGTTGAACCTCGACAGCAAGTTCCAGGCCACGCCAGCAGCGTGGCCACTGGGTGGATAGTAACGGTCGACTATGTGGATAAATCCCAGGGGTTTACGACCATCGCCCACCATCACAGTAGCGCATGCCGTCACCTGCGCGCACCGCCATGGGTATTTGCTGCCCAACTTTGCGGCCTGCGTTCCCCCATTAAGCGGATAGCCCGCCACCGCATCGCAGCCGCTTAATGGCTCACCGTTTAGCCATGATCAAAAAAAGGTGCCTCCCATGAGTGGTGCAAGAACCGTCGAGCAGTGGAAATCCTTTATCGAAAGTTGCCTGGACTTTCGCCCGGCGGATGAAGTGTTCCGCATCGCCCGCGACATGTTCACCGAGCCCGAGCTGTTCGACCTGGAGATGGAACTGATCTTCGAGAAGAACTGGATCTACGCCTGCCACGAAAGCGAACTGGCCCATAACCACGACTTCGTGACGATGCGCGCCGGGCGCCAGCCGATGATCATCACCCGCGACGGCGAAGGCCGGCTCAACGCGCTGATCAATGCCTGCCAGCATCGCGGCACTACCCTCACCCGCGTGGGCAAAGGCAACCAATCCACCTTCACCTGCCCGTTCCACGCCTGGTGCTACAAGAGCGATGGCCGACTGGTGAAGGTCAAGGCGCCGGGGGAATACCCGGAAGGTTTCGACAAGGCCACCCGCGGCCTGAAAAAAGCGCGCATCGACAGCTACAAGGGCTTTGTGTTTATCAGCCTGGACGTGAACGGCACCGACAGCCTGGAAGATTTCCTGGGCGACGCCAAAGTGTTCTTCGACATGATGGTGGCGCAATCGGCCACCGGAGAGTTGGAGGTGCTTGCGGGCAAGTCCGCCTACACCTACGACGGCAACTGGAAGCTGCAAAACGAAAACGGCCTGGACGGTTATCACGTCAGCACCGTGCACTACAACTACGTGGCCACCGTGCAGCACCGCCAGCAGGTCAATACCGAGAACGGCGCAGGTTCCAGCACGACGCTGGACTACAGCAAGCTCGGCGCCGGCGACGCAAATACCGACGACGGCTGGTTCGCCTTCAACAATGGCCACAGCGTGTTGTTCAGCGACATGCCCAACCCCAGCGTGCGCTCCGGGTACGCCACCATCATGCCGCGCCTGGTAGAAGAACACGGCCAGCAGAAGGCCGAGTGGATGATGCACCGCCTGCGCAACCTGAATATCTACCCCAGCCTGTTCTTTCTCGACCAGATCAGTTCGCAGTTGCGCATCATCCGCCCGGTGGCCTGGAACAAGACCGAGATCATCAGCCAGTGCCTGGGGGTCAAGGGTGAGTCCGACGCCGATCGCGAAAACCGGATTCGCCAGTTCGAGGACTTCTTTAACGTTTCGGGCATGGGCACGCCGGATGACCTGGTGGAGTTTCGCGAAGCCCAGCGCGGTTTCCAGGGCCGCCTGGAGCGCTGGAGCGATATCTCACGAGGCAGCCATCGCTGGGAGACTGGGCCGACGCCCAACAGCGAAGCCATTGGCATCCAACCAGCCATGACCGGCACCGAGTTCACCCACGAAGGTTTGTACGTCAACCAGCATCGCAACTGGCAGCAGTTCCTGCTCAAGGGCCTGGACCGACAAGCGCTGACACTGCGGGAGGTGAAGTGATGAATGCGCAATTGCAGTACCAGATCGAGCAGTTCTTCTACCGCAAGTCCGAACTGTGCGACGCCCAGGACTGGGACGCCTACGTGCAGTTGTTCGACCCGCAGAGCGAATTCCACCTGCCGCAATGGGATTCCGAACACGTCTACACCCAAGACCCCAAGCGCGAGATGTCGTTGATCTACTACGCCAACCGCTCGGGCCTGGAGGACCGTGTGTTCCGCCTGCGCACCGGCAAAGCCGCCTCTGCCACGCCGATGCCGCGCACCTTGCACCTGATCAATAACGTACGCATTGCCGAACAAAGTGACGGCACCTTGGAGGTGCGCTTGAACTGGCACACGCTGTTTTATCGGCTGGCTACTTCCGAGCAGTTCTATGGGCACGCAACCTATCGCCTCAAGCCCGAAGGCGAAAGCTGGCTGATCACGCGCAAGCACGCCCTGCTGCTCAACGACACCATCAACTCGGTGCTGGATTTCTATCACCTTTAAAACCAGCCCCCCCCTGCGGCGAGGGAGCTTGCTCCCGCTGGAGTGCGCAGCGCTCCCAGTTTTTTGGGGCAACTTCGCAGCCCAGCGGGAGCAAGCACCCTCGCCACAGGGGCACGCTTGGAGTTCATCAATGAATCACAAAGTGGCCTTCAGCTTTGCCGATGGCAAGACCCTGTTCTTCCCGGTGGGCGCCCATGAAATCCTGTTGGACGCGGCCCTGCGCAACGGCATCAAGATCCCGCTCGATTGCCGCGAAGGTGTGTGCGGCACCTGCCAGGGGCGTTGCGAATCCGGTGAGTACACCCAGGACTACGTCGACGAGGAAGCGCTCTCCAGCCTCGACCTGCAACAGCGCAAGATGCTCAGTTGCCAGACTCGGGTGAAGTCCGACGCCACCTTTTATTTCGACTTTGATTCGAGCCTGTGCAACGCCCCCGGGCCCGTGCAGGTACGCGGCACGGTGAGCGCGGTGCAGCAGGTCTCGACCAGCACCGCCATCTTGCAGGTGCAACTGGACCAGCCACTGGATTTTTTGCCGGGCCAATATGCGCGTCTGTCGGTGCCCGGCACCGATAGCTGGCGCTCCTACTCCTTCGCCAACCGGCCGGGTAATCAGTTGCAGTTCCTGGTACGCCTGCTGCCCGACGGAGTCATGAGCAACTACCTGCGTGAACGCTGCCAGGTAGGTGATGAAATGCTGATCGAGGCGCCCTTGGGTGCGTTTTATCTGCGGCACGTCACCCAACCGCTGGTACTGGTGGCGGGCGGCACCGGGTTGTCGGCGTTGTTGGGCATGCTCGATGAACTGGCCGTCAATGGCTGCACGCAACCTGTGCATCTGTATTACGGCGTGCGCGGCGCCGAAGACTTATGTGAAGCGGCACGTATCCAAGCCTACGCGACGAAAATCCCGAATTTTCGCTACACCGAAGTGCTGAGCGACGCCTCAGCCGAGTGGACGGGCAAACGCGGCTACCTCACCGAGCATTTCGAGCTGGCCGAACTGCGGGACAGATCGGCGGATATGTACGTGTGCGGCCCCCCTCCGATGGTCGAATCCATCCAGCAATGGTTGGCGGATCAGGCACTTGATGGCGTTCAGCTGTATTACGAAAAGTTTACGCAGAGTAATATCTGACCCTCAGCAGTTCTGAGGGGCCGATGCGGCGTGCAATCACCCTTGAGAAAAACAAGTAGAAGGGAATGTTAATGGCGGATGACATGGTTAACCCGGTGGGCCTCAAGCGCGGCCTGAAGAACCGGCACATTCAGCTGATCGCCTTGGGAGGTGCGATTGGTACAGGCTTGTTCCTCGGCTCGGCCGGGGTGCTCAAGTCGGCGGGGCCGTCGATGATCCTGGGCTATGCGGTGGCCGGGTTTATCGCGTTCCTGATCATGCGCCAGCTCGGCGAGATGATCGTCGAAGAGCCGGTGGCCGGTTCCTTCAGCCACTTCGCACATAAATACTGGGGCGGTTACGCAGGCTTCCTGGCGGGCTGGAACTACTGGGTGCTCTACGTGCTGGTGGGCATGGCCGAGTTGACGGCGGTGGGCAAGTACATCCAGTTCTGGTGGCCGGAGATCCCAACCTGGGTCAGCGCGCTGGTGTTCTTCGTCGCGGTGAACCTGATCAACACCCTGAACGTGAAGTTCTTCGGTGAAGCCGAATTCTGGTTTGCGATCATCAAGGTGGTGGCGATTGTCGGCATGATCGTGCTCGGCTGCTACCTGCTGTTCAGCGGCACCGGCGGCCCCCAGGCCTCGGTCAGCAACCTGTGGAGCCACGGTGGTTTCTTCCCCAATGGCGGCATGGGGCTGTTGATGTCGATGGCCTTCATCATGTTCTCGTTCGGTGGCCTGGAGCTGGTCGGCATCACCGCCGCCGAGGCCAGCGAACCACGCAAGGTCATCCCCAAAGCGATCAACCAGGTGGTGTACCGCATTCTGATTTTCTACGTCGGTGCGCTGACCGTGCTGTTGTCGCTGTACCCGTGGGATCAACTGCTGCAAACCCTCGGCGCGTCAGGCGATGCCTACAGCGGTAGCCCGTTTGTGCAGATCTTCTCGCTGATCGGCAACGACACCGCCGCCCACATCCTCAACTTCGTGGTGCTGACCGCGGCGTTGTCGGTGTACAACAGCGGCGTGTACTGCAACAGCCGCATGCTGTTCGGCCTGGCCGAACAAGGGGATGCGCCCAAGGCGCTGATGAAGCTCAACAAGCAAGGCGTGCCGCTACGGGCGTTGGCGATTTCGGCGTTGGTGACGATGCTGTGCGTGGTGGTCAACTACGTCGCGCCGCACAGTGCGCTGGAGTTGCTGTTTGCCCTGGTGGTCGCGTCGCTGATGATCAACTGGGCATTGATCAGCCTGACCCATATCAAGTTCCGCAAGGCCATGGGCGAGCAAGGCGTGACGCCGTCGTTCAAGACCTTCTGGTTCCCGTTCAGCAACTACCTGTGCCTGGCGTTCATGGTGATGATCATTGGCGTGATGCTGGCGATTCCGGGGATTCGCGAGTCGGTGTATGCGATGCCAGTGTGGGTAGGGATTATCTACATCGCCTATCGGTTTCGGATCAGAAACGGGAAGGTTGCCGTGGCGCAGTAACCCCTGTGGGAGCGGGCTTGCCCGCGATTGCGGCGTGTCAGCCAATGGATGAGCCGACTGATACACCGCAATCGCAGGCAAGCCAGCTCCCACAATTGACTGTATTTCACCTAGAAAAAAGCCCCGGTAATCCGGGGCTTTTTTATTAGAGCGTGGAACGTACTCGCCAGAGTTCAGGGAACAGCACCGTGTCGAGCATCTTGCGCAAATAGCCCACGCCCTCGGTGCCGCCGGTGCCCGGCTGGAAGCCGATGATGCGCTCCACCGTGGTGACATGCCGGAAGCGCCACTGGCGGAACGAGTCCTCCAGGTCGATAAATTTCTCGGCCAATTGATACAAGTCCCAGTAGCGATTCGGGTCGCGATACACCTCGCGCCACGCCGCTTCCACCGATTCATCGTGCACTGTGGCCGCCGTCGGGTCGCGTTCGGCGCGCTGAGGGTCAATCGCCAGCCCTGCCTTGATCATCAGGTTCACCGCCTCGTCATACAACGACGGCGTGGCAATCGCCACCTGCAATTGCTGCAGCAACTCCGGGCGATGGGCATGGGGCCGCAGCAGCGCCGGGCTTTTGTTGCCGAGGATGAATTCGATCTCGCGGTACTGAAACGACTGGAACCCCGACGACTGCCCCAGGAACGGGCGAATCGCCTTGTATTCCGACGGGGTCATGGTCGCCAGCACCGCCCAGGCGTGCACCAGTTGATCGAAGATCCGCGACACCCGCGCCAGCATCTTGAACGCCGGTGGCAGCTCACCCAGGCGCACATGTTCCCTGGCAGCCTTGAGTTCGTGCAGCATCAATTTCATCCACAGCTCCGAGGTCTGGTGCTGGATGATGAAGAGCATTTCGTTGTGGTCTGGCGACAGCGGGTGCTGGGCGCTGAGGACTTTGCCCAGGTCCAGGTAATCGCCATAGCTCATGGACTCGGAAAAATTCAGTTCGGCGTTATGCCATTCTTCCGGCGGTTGGTAATCAGCTGAGAAAGGACATTGGCTCATCGCGTGGGCTCCTTGAGCGGGCGGAGAATGGCGCGCACGGGGCTCGCGTCCAGGTTGGCGAAGCGCAGCGGCAGCGCGATCAGTTCATAGTCGCCCTCCGGTACGTCATCGAGCACGATGCCTTCGAGGATCGCCATGCCATGGCGCGCCACGGCGTTGTGCGAATCCATGGTCTTGGATTGCTGCGGGTCCAGGGACGGCGTATCGATACCGATCAGACGCACACCCAGGCCGGCGAGCAGCTCAATGGTTCGCGGGGCGATGGCAGTGAAATTCGAATCCCATTCAGTCAGTGGCGCTTGTGGATAAGTACGCAGCAGCACGCGCTCGGGCAGGTTATCCAAACGCCCTTGCAACTGATGGGGCTCAACCAACGCGCCGCTGCCCAGGCAATGCAATACCCGGCAAGGGCCCATGTACACATCCAGCGATACCTCGCCAATCGGCGCGCCATCAGCGCTGTAATGCAGCGGCGCATCCACATGGGCACCGGTGTGCGGCGACAGGGTGACGCGCCCCACATTTACTGGACACTCGGGGCCGAACTGCCATACGCGCTCTTCCTGGAACGGTGTATCGCCCGGCCAGGTCGGGGTGGCCGTGCTCAAGGGCGGGCTGATATCCCACCACGTTTTTATTGGGTTCATTGCAAGGCTCTCACTCGTTACTGAGGTGAATGATACGAGGGAGGGATGTGAATTTTCTTGCGAATTCTGGCGCGACACGGGAAATCTTTCGCAGTTACTGCGAGGAAACATCGGTTTGATGCACAGATCTGTCGCTCAGATACGCCACGACCTCTCGTGGGAGCCTGGCTTGCCAGCGATAGCGGAGTGTCAGGCAATCGAGATGCTCGCTGTGCCACCGCCATCGCGGGCAAGCCCGGCTCCAACAGGGGACCGCGGTGTTCAGGTGACTGCGCTTCTGGGCATCCCAATGTCGAGTTCAGACCACTGGCGCAACGCCCGAGGCCTTAGGGTTGAGCTTTCCCTTCCCTGCCTCGGAGTCATCATGTCCAAGCCCATCACCGTACTGCGCGACACCCACCCACTGCCGGTCCTGGATGCCTGCAAATGGGAAAAGCTCGAAGGCGACCCGCACACCGTCAACCTCAACGCCTACACCAGCGAAGACGGCAGCAAGATCATGGGCACCTGGATCTGCACGCCGGGCAAGTGGTACGTGGAATACGTGAAGTGGGAATACTGCCATTTCCAGGAAGGCTACTGCGTGATCACGCCTGAAGGCATGGAGCCGATCCATCTGCGCGCTGGGGATATCTTCGTGGTGGAGCCAGGCATGAAAGGCACCTGGGAAGTGGTGGAGACCGTACGCAAGTACTTCGTTTTTGCTTGATCCGCTCACCTGAAAAAGGGCCACCCTGGCCCTTTTTGCCTCAACGCCCTCTCGTCGTACCGACACGCCTACTGCGCCAAAAATCACAAAAAACCAGAAAAAACAATAGCCGTTTTTTCGAGCTGTATTTTTCGGCCAAACACTCAAAAAAAAACCGGCATAATGCGAAAAAACGCCTGACCCCATTTATCAGAGCGCCCGTACACTACTTTAGTTATAGATAGTATTAATTTTGACAGCCCCCCCTGCTTCGTATAATTTCATTGGAGCCTTGTTAGTATCCAGGCTCATTGGATTACAATCGCATGATAATAGGGGCATTGATAAAAGGTGCAGGAGCTCACATTATCTAAACTTTCAACCACACTCTGTAGAAAAAGCCAGGAGAGTTGAATTAGACTCGCTGTGTACTGACTGCAGGGTTCTAAGGTTTCAACACTTCTCGTATCACTTACTGCCCGCGGCAGTTGAGACCGCGCTTTTGTATGTAAAAGGACTAGAAAAATGCCTGATAAAACTACGCGCCTGACCATCCTCATCGACGCGTCTACCAAACAACGGCTGGAATCCCTGTCCAACGACGTTGACCTTACTATTTCTCAGGTCATTCGCAAACTGATTCGCGATCACCTCCAACAACACGAAAACCCCGTGGCGCCACCTGTACGAGAGCTCGCCAAGGAAGACTCTTCGATGTATTCCTGATATATAAATCCGAACACCTTCCTACATACGGACAATAACTTCTGCTGCGAGAAAGTTTGCTTTTTTTGACACGCCAACACGTCAATTAATAATAGCCCTCGCCAAGTTATGATGCATGGAGAGTTTCGCCTGTGAAACAGCAATTGCTCGCCTGCCACACTCTTTTGAGCAAACACGTTAACGAGCTGACTGTCTCAACAGACGCCCCGCACACCTGCACTTTATTTTTCTCCATAAGTGATAGTACTTACCGTGCGGTGGTTTTTCATATTACGGCTGACAACTTCGAAACTGCCTGGCAATTGGGTGAGATTGAACTCGAACGTCGCGCCTGCCAGGCTGCACGCCCAGCACCTGTTAAAACCGATCGTTCATGGATCCGTGTCGAACGTGCATTCAACGTGACGCCAATAACCTGGGAAAAGTTCAGTGAGCGCCTCAAGCGCCACAAGCGCAATTACTTCAGGCACGGCCTTGCATTCGATGCCGACATGCAGCTGGCAATCACCGAACAGGAATTGAATGCCAACGCCATCCTGTACGGCGGTAGTGACATTGCCCACGCGACCTTCAATGCAAATAACTTCGCCACCTATGCCAAGCGGCGATTCAGCGGCTCACAGGCCGCAGCCATTGTGGCAGCGCTAGCCCCCGAAACCTGCGTGTTCACTTTCAACACAATCGGCGTGTTCTGCGCTGAAGATGGTGTCGCCCACACCCTTAACAGCAGCGGGCCGCAAACCGGCTGGCGTGCACTGGGGGCGCTTGCACCTGATGATGTTCGGGCTTGTATAAACAGCGCATCCAGCTACCTGAGCACGCAGGTGCAAGACAGCGGGCAATTTATCTACGGCTACTTCCCCTGCTTTGACCGAACCATCAAAAACTACAACACGCTACGCCACGCAAGCACCACTTACTCAATGATCGAGGCCTGGGCACTGACCGGCGATGAACAGCTCAAGGCTGCGATCGAACGCTCGCTGACTCACCTAACCGAGGTACTGATCAGGCCTTCCCTGCTGCCCAATGGCAGCGTGGCGGCGTTTCTCATCGACACCGACAACGAGATCAAGCTGGGCGGCAATGCGGTGTGCCTGCTGGCACTGGTCAAGTACAGCGAAGTCACCAGCACTCGCCGTTACCTGCCGCTTCTTGAAGCCCTCGCCAATGGCATGGCCTGGATGCAGGATCCTGTCAGCGGGGCATTTGTGCACGTTTTGCATGCCCATGACCTGAGTGTCAAAGAGCCATTTAGGATTATCTACTACGATGGCGAGGCCGCTTTCGGGTTGATCCGTCTCTATGGGCTGACCCACAACGAGCGCTGGCTGGCCGTGGTGGAAAAAGCCTTCGGCTATTTTATCGAGAAAGAACACTGGCGCGAGCATGACCACTGGCTCAGCTATTGCGTGAACGAACTGACCCGCTACCGGCCAGACGAAAAATATTTTCGCTTTGGCCTGAACAACGTCACCGGCTATCTGGGGTTCGTCCAACAACGCATTACCACCTTTCCTACGCTGCTGGAGTTGATGATGGCAGCGCAGCAGATGCTGACACGCATCGCCCAGCAACCATCACTGCGCCACCTGCTTGAAGAGATTGATCTGCACGCGTTCTACCGCGCGCTGCATCATCGCGCCCGCTACCTGCTCAATGGCTATTTCTGGCCAGAACTGGCGATGTATTTTGCCAACCCGGCGCGCATCGCCGGGGCCTTCTTTATTCGTCATCACGCGTTCCGGGTGCGGATCGACGACGTGGAACACTATCTTTCCGGGCTGATCGCGTACCACCGTTACCTGCTCGATGGCGCCCCACAGGTCAGTTTGGTCCAGGCCGCAACTGGCGTGGATCGAGCCTGGAACGCAGATAACCTGGCGCAAGTCACCCAAGGCACGTGGGCAACCCCACCGCCGCCCGGCTGGCGCGCAACGGGGCTGACGCCCTCCATGCAGTTCTTCAAGCCGCACCGGATCCTCAGTCGCCATCCCAGCAGGGTCGGCCCCAATGAAGCGCAATCGGCGCAACGCTGGGCCCAGGCCAAACCCGAACGTCGACCTTCAGCCTTCATGTGTGTAGACCCGACCCCCTACCTGAGCAGTGGGCTGCCGGTATTGCAAGTCGGCGACACCAGCGAGGCCATGTTGCAGATGGGCCGCCACGCCCGGCAGCATTTCAGTGGAACAGTGTTCGGCGTGACCGGCAGTTTCGGCAAGACCACCGTGGTGGCAATGCTTGGCCAGGCGTTGAAGCCTTGGGGCAACGTGGGCCAGACCGAAGCCAACGCCAACCTGCCCCATGGCATTGCCTGGAACCTGGCGAGCATGACTGAGCCGGCAGAATTCTGGGTGCTGGAAATGGCCGTTGGGCGTATGCCGATCAACTCGGCGCTGGTTCGCCCGCAGATTGCCGTCGTCACCGGCATCGCACCGGCGCACTTGGAGTATCACGGTACCCTGGAAAACCTGGCGCGCAAAAAAAGCGCGATCTTCGCTTCCATGGCCCCGGGTGGTCACGCGGTGCTCTGTCGCGACATGCCCTACTACGAGCTGTTCGCCGACGCGGCCGAGGTGGCCCGTTTGCACGTGATCAGCTTTGGCGAACACCCCGAAGCAGACCTGCGCTTGCTGGACTCGCGCAGCGAGCAAACTCAGGCGACCGTCAACGCCCTCATAGCCGGGAAACCTTTGAACTTCAGCCTGCAGGCGCGCGGCAGGCATATGGCACTCAATGCGCTGGCGGTATTGGCGGCGCTATCGGCACGCGGGCTCGCGGTCGAGCAGGCGCTGGAAACACTGGGCGCGTTCATGCCCGTCGAAGGCCGTGGCAATACCCTGTCGATCACCTGCACCGGCGGTCATTTCCAACTGATCAACGATGCTTACAACGCCAACCCGGGCTCGATGAATGCGGCCCTGCGCTCAATGACCGATGTGCCTGCCCTACCGCACCACCGTGTACTGGTGCTGGGAGATATGCTCGAACTGGGGGACGACGCTCAGCGTTATCACCTGGAGATGGCCGAGCCCTTGCGGGCGGTAGCTCCACGCCATGTGGTGTTGTGCGGCCCGTTGATGCACGCGCTGTACCTGTTGCTGCGTGATGAGCTGCCTGTGCAATGGTTCGAGAATGCCAAGGCACTGACCCAGGCACTGGCGAACGCCCCGCACCCGTGGTTTCAACCGGGCGATTGGGTCATAGTCAAGAGTTCGGGCGGGACGGGGTTGTCGCAGCTGTGTGATGGGTTGATATCACGCGAACAGGCGGTGCCGGCCTAGCCCGCGCACTGCGCGGCGGTTTTCAGCCCGATGTCATGGCGCAACTGGTGAAAGGCCGTCGGCACGCCTTGCGCCTTGATCAAATGCGCCTGATGCCCGGCCCGCATCAGCGCCTGGAAGAAAGCTTCCTGCAGGGCAAACGGTGCGACTTGATCGTCAGGGCTGCCTATCACATACAGCTGCCGTGCGGGTGCGACGGCGATGCCATCGATGTGCCGGGCAGGGTCATAAGGGTGCAGCAACCCATTGGTGTCACGCCCAGGCCTTGAAGGCAGGCCCTTGCTCTGGCGGATCATCTGCGCCCGCTGCACCAGCGAGAAAGCACCGGAGGTCATCACCGCGCATTTCACATCGGTACGGCCCAGCGTCAACAGTGCAGCGGCAGCCGTAGCGCCACCACTGTGCCCGAGCAACACGAACTGCCCAATGCCATAGCGCTCGCGTAACTGATCCAGCGCCCCATTGAGCGCTATGAACTCCTGAGCCTGGCGCCGTTGCCCGTGATCGCCGCTGGAACCGTAAGTACCGGGCCGCGCCACGATCACCAGAGGCATACCTGCGCGTTTAGTCAGCCCCCTGGCCTGGCTGATTTTGGCGGCCAGGGTGTTGCCGGCAATCTCCTGCGGCGCACGATGCATCTCGCTCGTGCGATCCCCGTGGAACATCACAATCACAACGGGTGCACGCTCCAGGGCGCCGCCAGCGAAGTAACGAATGCAGGCATCGCCTCGGGCACTCTCGACCCACAGCGCCGAACCTGGCTCGGTGCAGGTGGCACGGTCGGCGGCCGTATTCCAGGGTAGCGGGGCCGTAGCCTCTTCGAACGCCTGCGTCCAGGACGCACAGGCCAGCGTCATGCCGAACAGTACTCCGGTGCCGAACAGTCTACCCACCCTGCCTCCCTAGCGTTCTCGCAACGCTTCGCGTGCTCGATTCATCGGTTTGATCAGATAGTCGAGCACGGTTTTCTGACCGGTCTTGATGTCTACCGAGGCGATCATGCCGGGCACAATCGAGAACGTCTTTCCGTTCTTGTTTTTCAAGGTGTCGGCATCGGTGCGAATAAACACCCGATAGTAAAAAACTTCCGGTTTGACTTCGTCCTGAATGGTGTCCGGCGAAATGGTCACCACCTTGCCGTCCATGCCGCCGTAAATGGCATAGTCATAGGCCGTGATCTTGACCTTGGCCATCTGGTCGGGATGGATGAAGGCAATGTCCCGCGGCGAGACTCGCGCCTCGATCAGCAGTTGCTCATCCAGCGGCACAATCTGCATCAGCCGCCCATTGGGAGGAATGACCCCGCCGATGGTCGTGACCTCGATATCCTTGACGATACCGCGCACGGGCGAGCGCAAGGTCAGGCGGGTGACCGAGTCCGAACGCCCGCGCATCACCGACGACAGCGTCTGCACATCCGCGTTGACCTTGGCCAGGTCCTCACCGGCGCGTACCAGATAATCGGAGCGCGCCTGGCTGAGCTTCAATTCCAGCTCGGCCTTCTGGCGTTTGAGGCGCAACACCTCGACATTGCTGGCTGCCCCGACCTTGGCCAGGTTCTCGGTAATGTCCAATTCACTGCGCACCAGCCCCAGGGACGAACGCACACCGGCCAGGGATTCCTCCAGGCCTTTACGTCGGGTATTGAACAGATCGGTTTCAGCGCTGATCAGAGCCGGATAGCGTGACAGCTCCGCTGGGAATGCCAACGGCTTGCCATTCACTTCGGCCTGCAACCGCGCCACGCTGGCCAGGGACGCGCGGTACTTGGAGGCGCTTTCATCGAAGTTGGATTCGGTCTTGGTCGGATCAAGCCTGGCCAGGACCTGCCCCTGTTTGACAATATCGCCCTCCCCCACATTCAGCTCGGTCACGATCCCGCCTTCCAGGGACTGAATGATCTGCTCGCGGGAGGTGGGAATGACCTTGCCGCTGCCGGTAGACACCTCGTCCACTTCAAACACATAGGCCCAGGCGCCAAACGCGACAAGCATGACGGTCACCCACGCCACCACCCGTGTAGCGCGCAGCACAGTACTGTCATCCACACCCGCGTGGGAGTGTCCAGTGTGTTCGTCTTCACTGGCAAGCAGGGGGATGGTTTTCAGCGCATGGGTTTTCACTGTTTTTTCCCCTTGGGTTTGGATAGCCGCGCAATCGCGTTGTCCTTGCTGTCATCGACGATGACCTGGCCGTTATCGACCACGATGATGCGGTTGACCAGGCTCAATACACTCATGCGGTGGGTGGCGATGATCAGCGTGCGATGGGCCGCCCAGCGGTCCAGGTTCTGAATCAATTGGCGCTCGGTGGCTTCATCCAGAGACGCAGTGGGCTCGTCGAGCAGGACGATATGCGGCTGGCGAATGATCAAGCGTGACAACAGCAATGATTGGCGCTGGCCGCCAGAGAGGCCGAGGCCGCCTTCGAGGATCAGGTGATCCATGCCGCCCGCGAATTTGCCGACGAAGTCGGCGGCGCCGGTTACCGCCAGGGCCTGGAGGATTTCCTGATCCGATGCATGGGGCGCTCCCATGATCAGGTTGTCACGCAGGGTGCCGTGGAACAGACGCGAGTTTTGCGTCATCAACCCCACATCCCGGCGCACGTCCGCCGGGTCGATATGGCTCAGGGCAACCCCGTCGAGGCTGATGTTGCCGCTCTTGAGGTCGAGCATGCCGGCCAGGGCCTGCAGCAAGGTCGATTTGCCCGCGCCGTTACGGCCGAGAATGGCGATACGCTCGCCCGGCTGGATCTGCAGGTCCGCCACCAACAGCGCCGGCACCGGCGCTTCGTCGCAATACTGGAAGGCCGCCTGCTTGAGCACGTAGTGACCGCGCACCACCGGTAGATGCACGCGCTTGCTGCCTTCAGCGTGGTCCACCGGCAATTCCATGATGCGGTTCAAGCTCTGCAGCGCCACCTTGGCCTGCTGCCAGCGCGTGAGTACCTGGGTGATCTGCGACATCGGCGCCATCATGCGCGAGGCCAGGATCGAGGCAGCCACCAGGCTGCCAGTGGTCATATCGCTGGCCATGACCATTGGCGCCCCGAACACCACGACCACGGCAAACACCGAGCCCTGGACGTTGTTGCTCCATGCCACCAGTTTATTGGTGAGCAGGCGCAGGCGCAGACTGGCATCGCCACAGGTGGCGTTGTAATGGTTCCACTGCTGCGAAAAGCGCTGCTCGGCTTGCAGAGCCTTGATGTCGTCGAGGCCTTGTACGGTTTCCACCAACATCGCGCTGCGCAATGCGCCTTCGCGCATCGACTCGCAGGCCAAGGCCGCGAGTTTTTTCTGCGCCAGCAGGCCCGGCACCACCAGAAACAGCACGGCCACCAAGGGGACGGCCACCAAGGGGCCGGCGATCAACCAATAGATCACCAGAAACAGCAGGAAAAACGGCAGGTCCGCCAGCGCGGTCGCCGTGCTTGAGGTGATCAGTTCACGCAGTTGCTCCAACTCCTTGAGCTGGGAAATGAACGAACCGGTGGACTTGGGCCGGGCGCTGTTGCGCAGGCGGATGGCGTGCCCGAACACCAGGTCCGAGACGCGCAGGTCGGCGCGTTTGCCGAGCATGTCGGTGATGCGCACGCGGGTGATGCGCATGATGAAGTCAAAGACCAGCGCCAACATCACCCCGCCGAACAGCACATACAGGGTGGGCATGGATTCGGCGGGAATGACCCGGTCGTACACCTGCATCGAAAAGAGCACCCCGGCGAGGCCGAGTACGCTGGTGACCAGGGACGCCAGCATCACGTAGCCATAGGGTCGCAGGTCGCGCAGCACGATGGCGCTGAACCAGTTCTTTTGGTACGGCTTGATGTAATCGTCGATCCGAGTGTCGCGCACCGCGCGCATTGGCCGCAGAATCACCGTCTTGCGTGCCTGTTCAAGCAATTCGCGGCGGCCCAGACGGCTTTGCAAACCGCCATCACCGCTGTAGGCGATGCCGATGCTGTCATCCTCACCGATGAGCTCCAGCACACCGACCTGCCCGTCCGCAAACTGCACCACCAGCGGCAACTGGCGCTGCATCAGGGTCGAGGCGCAAAAGTCGCCAATCACGCAATTCAACCCGGCCTGACGCGCCATACGCCGCACCACATCTTCCACCGAAGCACTGTCGGTCCATTGGGCTGCCAGGCGCACGCTTTGCGCTGAACACTCCAGGCGGTAATGGCGGGCCACCCCAAGAATCGCCTCCAGCCATACCTCGTAATCAAAGGTTGGTGGCGGAGTGTGAGGGTGCTGCGCCGCACTCAAGTCGTCATCCAGTTTAACGGCTTCATTCATGGCCGAATCTCCACACCCTGCAAGGTGCTGTTGTCCAAATGGAACGCAGTGCGAAGCCCGCCCGTGTTGTAGAGGCAATCGATATTCAGGCGACGCAGGTCAGCCGCGGTGTTTTCCCGGTCCATGCGCGCCTGGTGGATTTCCTGCTCGGCATTGAGCAAGTCCAGCAGCGGACGCGTGCCCAGCTCAAGGTATTGCTGGCGATATAGGTCACGGGTTTCGGAGATGCTGCGCTCACGAAAATCCAGGATCGACAGACGTTGCGACAGGCTTGAGATCTGGTCGCGGGCTTCGAGCAAGCCTTGGCGAACGGCAAGCCGCGCGGCGTCGTTGGCCGCGTCGGCCGAGCGCAGCGCCTGTTGGGCCGCGCTTTTGCGCGCGGTGATTGCGCCGCCTTGGTAAAGCGGCATCTTCACGTTGAGAAACACGCCATAGCGGGTGCGATCGCGGCCGCCGGGCAAGTTGCTCTCATCGTTGTTGTCCAGGTAGTGCGTGATGGACGGGTCCAGCGACACCGTCGGCAAGGCTTCGGCACGTGCCTGTGCAATCAGTGCAAGGGCATCGATCCGCTGAGCCTGGGCGATCAGCAACGTCGGCGTGACCGCCGCATCGGGCACCACGCCCACGCAGGACTGTTCCAGGCTGGCAGGAAAGTCGCTGGTCACGTTCACTGGCGACTGCGCCCCAAGCAAGCTGCTCAAGGCGCTGCGCCAGCGGTTGAATTGCGCAGTGAACTGCATTTGGGTCGCCATTGACGCCTCGACCCGTGATCGAGCCTGGATCAGATCGGAGCGGGTGCTGGCGCCCATGTCGCTGCGTTTTTTGGCCAATTCGGCAATCGCCGAAATACCCTCGATCTGCTCACGGGCCACGGTCACCAAGCGTTGAGAGCGTTGCAGCTCGATCATTGCAAACGAGGTATCGCGGGCCACTTGGTCAATCGACAACAAGATCGACGCCTGGCTGCCGCTGACCCGCGCGAGTGCGCTGTCCACCGAGCTGGAAACCTTGCCGAAGTCATAGAGCATCTGCGACGCCGACAACGAAAACGCTCGGCTTTGGCCATTGCCACTCAAGCCGCTGTCATAGCCCGAGTTGAAACCGCCGCTGACTTGCGGGTAATAGCCGGAACGGGCGATGTTCACGTTCTCGTTTTGTTGGTACAGCTGGCCAATCGCCTCGGCAATCGCCGGGTGCCACTCTACGGCCAACTGAATGGCGCGCATGAGGTCGAGGTTGCTGGGTATGTTGCGCTGGGGTGCCACCGGTGCGCTGACGCCCGCTGGCCCTCCCGGTAAATTCGTGCCCAGGTTGCTGGGGCTGATGATGTTGACGGGTTCTTCATCGTCGAAAAGCGACGTGGCCATGACCGGCTCAATCCCTGGCGCGATCATTGCGACTGCCAGAACCGTGGCAGACAGTTGCTTGGCCAAACTCTTATGCCTCACTGCAAGTCACCTGACTGTTGTCAAACCGGATGGGGACAACAACGAACCGTGACTGGCATCAGTCACGGTCCATCGCTGCAAGCTTGTTGGTAAGGAAAACCGGGCATTGCGGCCCGGTTATCGGGAAGTGGCGTTACACCACGTTGATGCCGCTTTGTACCCACAGTTGATGGGCCTGATCTTCAGGGCTGGTGTAGATCACGTATTCCAGACCGTTCTCTACTTGCGTCACACCGCCAGTCCAGTCGCCGGTCAGGTGCACGCTGTCCTGATCGTCACCCTGAATCATCAAGCGATCCGACTCAGGCCCGGTGATGGACACCAGGTCTTCCAGGCTCAACGTCAGGTCAACCGCGCTGATATCGTTCAGGTCGATACTCTGCACGTCGCTGACTTTGCCGATCAGGTCAGTGAGGTTGATGGCAGCATCCCCTCCTTCCCACAGCAAGCCATTCGCACCCGCGCCGGCATCGACGTGGGTGAAGTCGGTGTCATCAACCACCACCGCATCGTGGTGCTGCGCATCAACACTGGCGGCGTCATCCGCGGTCTGCTCCACCGCCCCGAGGGTAGCGGCAAAGCCGGCGCCCTCAGTGGCAGGCGCGCCCGGGTTGGCGTCGTCCCAGACCAGGTCGCGGTCTGGTGAGTCGATGCGGATGTACACGTCTGCGGTCTCTTCCTGCCCCGTCGGCGTGGTGAGTTTGTAGGTGAACTTATCCACCTGGCCAATCTCATCCAGCGTCAGGCCGGCATTTGGCGTGTAGACGTATTTACCATCGGCAAAGACGGTCAACGTGCCGTGGTCACCGACGACGTTCGCCCCCGTCTGCCCAGGCACCACATAAGCCCCGGCTACCAGCACGCTCAACACCGTCAATGGCGAACCGAGCACATCCGGCCCGGCCAGGCTGCCAGCCAACAGGTCGCCGGTGGCGTTGGTCATTTCACCGGCCACAAATTGCGTGGTGAAGGTGGTGGTCAAGGTCTGGGCCACCGTGATGGTCGACAATGACAGCACCGAGCCTGTGGATGCGGTGACCCGATACGAACCAGCGTCCAGCCCGGTGAACGTATGCGACGCCTGCGTGGTGGTCTGCTGCGTTTCCCATTGGCCTGCAATCAGCTTTTGCAGATTGACGGTGGTGGACGGCAACAGGGTCAAGCCGGAAGCGCTGACATCGACCTTCAACACAGCGGTAGAGTCGGCCGCTACTACTATGACTTGGCCGGTGCCCGACCCCGTGCCGATCGCCGGCAGGTTGTAGGTCAAGGCCGGCGCGTCGGCCTCTGTCACCAGGTTGACGATCGCTATCTGCGCCGAGCCCAGATCATCGTTCGCTACCGTGCTGACCGTGCCGGGAGCCGATGGGTCTGTAGCGTTCCAGGTCACATCGACACTTGGGCTGTCGATGCGCACATACAAGGTGGCGGCGGCAGAACCACCTGCACCATTGACCAAGTGGTATTCGAACGCATCCACTTTGCCGATGTTGGCGACATCGCCGTTCGGGGTGTACTTGTAGTCACCATTGGCAAAAATAGTCAGTTGACCATATTGGCCTTGCAGCACCGTGCCGGTAGTGGCGTCGGCATCGACGAACTCACCGCCGACTTCGACCTGCACCTTGACGGGTCCGCCGTTGCCCGGCACATCCGGAGTGCCTCCCACACCAGGATCGGTGATGACGTTACCGGAGACTTCAGGGCCGGCTTCGCCAGTGAACTCAGTCAGGCTGTCGTTGGTGACGCTCAATACCGCCGTCGCCCCCGCACCGATGCTCACCAGGTTCGGATCCAGCTGGAGGGTGAAGCGATATTGCCCAGCCTGCAGCCCTTCGATCTCGGCAGTGGTACTTTGACCGAACAGGCCCAACAGATCCAGCAAGCCGGAACCGTTACTGCCCTGCTGTACCGGCAACCAACCACCCGCGCCGTCGCTTACCTCCAGAACCGCGGTGAACCCGCCCCCTAGCAGCGAAACCAGATCAGCCTGGGCAAACTCCAGGTTCAGCGTGCCGCTGGAACCCTCGGCAACCGAGAACTCTTGCACCGCGGTGTGATCACCCAGAATGATCCCGCCGACACCCAGCAGGGTGAAGACACGCATATCATCCAGGTTGGTGTTGGATGTAACGGGTTTGATGGTCACTTCGCTTGTGGCGAGGTCGTCGAAGGCTTCGAGGTCGGCGTCAGCGTCGGCATCGGCATCGGCATCGGCATCCGCATCCGCGTCAGCGTCAGCGTCAGCATCCGCGTCGGCATCAGCATCAGCATCAGCATCGGCATCCGCGTCGGCATCGGCATCCGCATCCGCATCCGCATCCGCATCCGCATCCGCATCGGCATCGGCATCCGCGTCGGCATCAGCATCGGCGTCGGCGTCGGCATCAGCATCAGCATCAGCATCGGCATCGGCATCGGCGTCGGCGTCGGCATCAGCATCAGCATCGGCATCGGCATCGGCGTCGGCGTCGGCGTCGGCGTCGGCATCAGCATCAGCGTCGGCGTCGGCGTCGGCGTCGGCGTCAGCATCAGCATCAGCATCCGCGTCGGCATCGGCATCCGCATCGGCATCGGCATCGGCATCCGCATCGGCATCGGCATCCGCATCCGCGTCGGCATCAGCATCGGCGTCGGCGTCGGCGTCGGCGTCGGCATCAGCATCAGCGTCGGCGTCGGCGTCGGCGTCAGCATCGGAATCCGCGTCAGCGTCAGCGTCAGCGTCAGCGTCAGCGTCAGCGTCAGCGTCAGCGTCAGCGTCAGCGTCAGCGTCGGCGTCAGCATCGGCATCCGCGTCAGCGTCAGCGTCAGCATCCGCGTCGGCATCAGCATCAGCATCAGCATCAGCATCGGCATCCGCGTCGGCATCCGCATCCGCATCGGCATCGGCATCCGCGTCGGCATCCGCATCCGCATCGGCATCCGCGTCGGCATCAGCATCGGCGTCGGCGTCGGCGTCGGCATCAGCATCAGCATCAGCATCGGCATCGGCATCGGCGTCGGCGTCGGCATCAGCATCAGCATCAGCATCAGCATCAGCATCGGCATCGGCATCGGCATCGGCGTCGGCGTCGGCGTCGGCATCAGCATCAGCGTCGGCGTCAGCATCAGCATCAGCATCAGCATCAGCATCCGCGTCAGCATCAGCATCCGCGTCGGCATCAGCATCAGCATCCGCATCAGCATCAGCATCAGCATCAGCATCAGCATCAGCATCCGCATCCGCATCCGCATCCGCATCCGCATCGGCGTCAGCATCCGCGTCAGCGTCAGCATCCGCATCCGCGTCGGCGTCGGCGTCGGTATCATCAATATCAACGGCGACCACGGTAGTCGGGGCAGACTCATTCCCAGCAGCGTCCGTCAAGGTGACGGCAAGCGTTTCGCCGTTAACCTGAGGCGTGTTCAACGTGACCTGGAAGTTACCGTCGTCCCCCACCATCCCGGTGCCGATTACATTGCCATCGGTATCCTTGACGGTCACCGTGGCATTGGGTTCGCCTTTACCGCTGATCGTTGAGCCGTCGGTGCTCAACGCCAGGTCGGTCGGTGCGGAAGGTGCGGTGGTATCACCCGCCACCACGGGGCTGGCAGGTGATTCATTGCCGGCAGCGTCTTTGAGAACAACGCTCAGTGTTTCGCCATTCGTCTGCGGCGTGTTCAACGCGACCTGGAAGCTGCCATCGGCAGCCACTTTGCCGGTACCAATCACATTACCGGCAGCATCGCTGATGGTGACGGTGGAATTGGGTTCGCCCTTGCCGCTGACGGTCAAACCGTCAGGGCTGACCTCCAACTCTGAAGCAGCGGCAGGTGCGGTGGTGTCAGCAGCGACAACGGTCGCAGGTAACGACACCTGGCCGGCTGCGTCTGTAAGGGTGACCTGCAGCGTTTCACCATTGGTCTGCGGCGTGCTCAGCTCAATCTGGAAGCTGCCATCGGCACCCACTTTGCCGGTACCAATCACATTACCGGCACCATCGCTGATGGTGACGGTGGAATTGGGTTCGCCCTTGCCGCTGACGGTCAAACCGTCAGGGCTGACCTCCAACTCT
>NZ_JBWKRA010000009.1:209367-230288 GCF_059419065.1 Pseudomonas sp. GW821-FHT07B01
CTGAAGCAGCGGCAGGTGCGGTGGTGTCACCAGCGACAACGGTCGCAGGCGGCGAGACTTGGCCCAAAGCATCCGTGAGGGTGACTTGCAGCGTTTCACCGTTGGTCTGCGGTGTGCCCAGATTGACCTGGAAATTGCCGTCTGCGCCGACGGTGCTGGTGCCAAGCACATTACCCGCAGCATCTTTGACCGCTACCGTCGTACCAGCCTGGCCTTTACCGGTGAGGAGCGTGCCAGCGCTGTTGACGGCCAGACCGCTCGCGGCTCCCGGAGCGGCAGGTGGTGAATCGTTACCACCGCCGCCGCCGCCGCCGCTCATTGCCGCAGCAGCACCGCCCACGGCGAGTATCCCCAACCCCCACAGCACCCAGCTCGGGATGGAACTGTCTGCGGCGATGGCGGCCACACCCAGGTCGTCGAGGGTCGAAATTTCAGTGAAGGTGAAACCCGAATAAGGCGTGGAATAGTTGCCGAGCAGCAAAGTACCGTCTGCCCCTTCCAGCACCAGTTGGTTTTTCGCGCCGTCGGCGCCCACCACAAAAAAGTTCTGAACCGTGACGGTTTCACCCGACTTCAGCGTGACGATCAAATTCTGCCCGGACTGTTGAAACGACTGAACGCTTTCCGGTCCGAAGGGCAACTTTACAATGCTGGTGCCTTTGAGGCTGGTAGTTCCCATGGCATGTTCCGTCGCCGTCCCGGTCGCCTTGTCGACAATTGTTATATTTTTCATCTCTCACCCGTTTCGATTTATGGACACACAAAGCTCAGCGCGAGCGAATGCCCACGATGGTGATTACCGCCGAGCGCTAAATTTGTTTTGCGTTATTGGTGAACTGTTCGGAATAAGTGGCGATCAACCCACGCCCGTTTCTTCACGCAGTCGCGAGTTGATGGGCTCGGACTCGTTACTCACCAACGGCAATAGATGTGACAGGTTCGTAAACCTGCAAGGCGCCTCCACCGGCAACGAGCGGGTACGACCGCATGCCCACAGATCGAGCAATCGGGAGAGATGAAGAGCCATAAGACTGGCTTTTTCGAGTCCCTGACCGGTTTGGGCCAAAGCAGCCGTTCGCTCGGCAACACTCGCTTTCCGCTTCCTTTCGCTAGCCATTTTTAAAGCACCTGCACAACCTGAAAAGTAAAACAATGCGGTGAAAACTGTGGAGGCATATCCACTTGAAAACTCTCGCCATCCAGATACTAGCGAGGCAACTGCCGACATAAAAGGGGAAACTAAACAGGTATTACGCAGGTCAACTTAACGATCATGCCCATCACATATATGACGCCCATCAGTTATGTTTTTATCATCACTCCATGTTAATTAATCACTTCCTTCCTACGCTTTACATGATGAATCAATGATCAAAAATCAAGCAAACTCCACCATTTTCCACAATTTGTAATAATTTATTTCAGCGCAACACACACCTTAAACAGACTCATGCGAACCAGTTAGTTGGTTAGTAATAAAAACGCATATAGCAGCGAAGCTCGCGTAATGCGAGGCAGTAAAAAATGTTATTCACGATGGGGGATAGGTATTAGGGGATGCATCGAGGGGGGCAGGTGCACAAGGCGCCTGAAATGTTGCGAACGCACAGACAAGTCAATCTCCGAGAACCCAGCCAGGGGGCTCTCGGAATTGACCTTTTATTGAGGTTTGCGATAGCTATTGATGATGGCCGAGAAGTCTTTACCGCCCTCCCCTCGCTGGCTCATCGACTGATATAACTGCTGGGCCACTGCGCCGAGAATCACCGGCTGATGCGCCTGGCGCGCAGCCTCAGTCGCAAGGCCCAGATCCTTGAGCATCAGGTCGGCACCAAAACCACCGGTATAGCCACGCGATGATGGCGCGGTCTCGATCACGCCTGGCCAAGGATTGTAGGTATCGGAACTCCAGCAGCGCCCCGTGGAGCTGTTGATGATGCCGGCCAGCACTTGTGTATCAATGCCAAGTGCATCGCCCAGGGCCATGGCTTCACTGACGCCGACCATGCTGATACCCAGCAGCAGGTTGTTGCAGATCTTGGCGATTTGCCCAGTGCCGACATCACCACAGTGCACGATGTTGCGGCCCATCTGCGCCAGCACCGGTTGCAGGGTGGCGAACAATTCCGGGTTGGCGCCGACCATGAAGGTCAGCGTCCCCGCCTGGGCACCGCCGGTGCCACCGGAGACCGGCGCATCGGCCACGTCCACGCCTTGTTTGGCTGCCGCAGCCGCTACTTCACGGATGGTTTGCGGGTCAATGGTGCTGCAATCCACGGCGGGGATGCCTTTGCCGATGCCGGCGAGTACACCGTCTTCATTCAGCCACACGCTGCGCACATGGGCGGCGGCCGGCAGCATGGTAATCACCAGTTCGGCACCTTGGGCCGCATCACGCGGCGAGCTGCTGATGGTGCCGCCCAGTTCGGCAAGTTCCTTGAGTACCGCCTGGTTCAGGTCGAACAGGTTAAGCGCGTGCCCAGCCTTGATCAGGTTGCGGGCCATGGGCGCACCCATGTTGCCCAGGCCGATGAATGCAATTTTCATGGTCGTCTCCCGGGTTCAGCGCAGGTTGATGGTGGTGTTGACGCCATCGTTGACCGTGTCGTCATCAAACCAGCGGCTGGTGACGGTTTTGGTCTGAGTGTAGAACTGCACCACTTGCTTGCCGTAAGGGCCCAGGTCGCCGAGCTTGGAACCGCGGGAGCCGGTGAAGCTGAAGAACGGCACTGGCACCGGAATCGGGATGTTGATGCCGACCTGGCCCACATCGATTTCGCTCTGGAATTTACGCGCCGCCGCACCGCTCTGGGTGAACAGGCCCGTGCCGTTGCCAAACGGGTTGGCGTTGACCAGCGCGATGGCTTGATCGAGTGTGTCGACTTCCAGCACCACCAGCACCGGGCCGAAGATTTCTTCGGTGTAGATGCGCATGTCGGTGGTCACGCCCGAGAACAGGGTCGGGCCGACAAAGTTACCTTGCTCGAAGCCCGGCACCTTGATATCGCGGCCATCGAGCTCCAGCTTGGCGCCTTCCTTCACACCGCTTTCGATCAGGTCAAGAATACGTGCCTTGGCGCGCTTGGAGATCACCGGGCCGACATCCGTGCCCGCTTCGCTGCCTGCATTGACCTTGAGCTTTTGTGCCAACGCCTTGAGATCTGGCAGCCACTGCTTGGCCGCACCCACCAGCACCACCACCGAGGTGGCCATGCAACGCTGGCCCGCCGCGCCGAAACCGGCACCGACCAGGGCGTTGAGGGTGTGCTCGCGGTTGGCATCCGGCAGCACCACCGCATGGTTCTTGGCGCCCATCATCGATTGGACGCGTTTGCCGTGCTTGCCTGCCAGGTCATAGACATGGGTGCCGACGGCCGTCGAGCCGACGAAGGACACCGCCTTGATGTCTTTGTGGGTGCACAGTGCATCCACCACGCTCTTGCCGCCGTGCACCACGTTGAGCACGCCCGCCGGTACGCCGGCTTCCAGCGCCAGCTCCACCAGGAGCATGGTCGACAACGGGTCTTGCTCGGAAGGCTTGAGTACGAAGGTGTTACCGCAGGCAATCGCCATCGGGAACATCCACAGCGGAATCATCGCCGGGAAGTTGAACGGGGTGATACCGGCGCATACGCCGATAGGCTGGCGCAGGGTGTAGGTATCCACGCCGCCGGCCACGTTCTCGGCGAACTCGCCCATTTGCAGGGTGCCGATGGAACAGGCGTGTTCGACCACTTCCAGTCCACGGAAAATATCGCCCTCGGCATCGGCAATGGTCTTGCCCTGCTCGGCGCTGAGGACCACGGCGATACGCTTGGAATGTTCACGGATCAGGGCTTGCAGCTTGAGCATAATGCGCATGCGCGCGCCGATCGGCGTCAGCTTCCAGGTCTGGAAGGCGCGATGGGCGGCGTCAATGGCAGCGTTGACTTCATCGGCAGTGGCAAACGGGACTTTGGCCAGCACTTGCTGGGTGGCCGGGTTGACGATGTCTTGCCATTCGGTGGTCTTGGACTCGATCCACTCGCCGTTGATGAGCAACTTGACCTGTTGCACGGAAATATCGGCAGATGCGTTCATGTGGTCTCCAGAATCTTGTCGTTATGCAGAGAACCAAGGCGTTGAATCGCCTTGAAGAATGAGGCGTTCGGACTGTTTTTGGAGTATAGATGTGCAAATCTCTAATAAGAACGCACATAAAAGCCGGTCCAATATGCAAAAAAACATCACCTCCCTGGGCGCCCTGAACTGGGATGACCTGAAGTTTTTCCTCGAAGTGGCGCGCACCCGCAAGGCCAGCGTGGCCGCCAAGCGCCTGGCGGTGGACTACACCACCGTGTCGCGGCGCATCAGCTCTCTGGAAGTGTCCCTTGGTACGCTGCTGTTCGAAAAATCCCGGACCAACGGCTTCGTGCTCACCACCGAGGGCCAGCGCTTGCTCGGCTACGCGGAGTCCATCGAAAGCACCCTGCACATGGCCTGCGAACAAGTCTCCGGCTCCGGCGTGGCGCTGTCCGGCCATGTGCGCATGGGCTGCACCGAAGGGTTCGGCAGCTTCTTCGTCACCCCGCAGTTGAGCCATTTCGTCGACACTTATCCCGCGATCTCGGTGGATATCCTGCCCCTGCCCCACTTCATCAGCCTGTCCAAGCGCGAAGCCGACATCGTCATCGCCCTGGAACGCCCGGAACACGGGCCGTATGTGTGCTGCAAACTGTGCGACTACAAATTGCAGTTGTACGCCACCCAGGACTACCTCGACCAACACCCGCCAATCCGCAAGCCTGCGGATTTGGCCGAGCATCCGTTTATCAGCTACGTGGATGACCTGGCGTTCAGCTCGGAGCTGCTGTATCTGGCCAACGTCGTGCCCGGCGCCAGCGCGAGTCTGCGCAGTACCAGCGTGATCGCCCAGTACGTGGCGGCGCAGCAAGGACGGTCGATGGCGATATTGCCGTGCTTTCTGGCGGCGCAGGACCCGCGCTTGTTACCGGTGCTGGGCGAGCAGATTGCGATTACGCGGCAGTTCTGGATGTATTGCCGGGAGGATTTGAGGAAGTTGAAGCGGATTACGTTGTTGTGGGATTACATCAGGGAGGTGACGGAGCAGAATCAGGGGTTGTTGATGGGGGAGACGCGGGAGATCAGGTTTGCGGATTAAAGCGCCATCAACGACGATTCGCTTTAAATTGCAGGACGTTTCCTAGAGAATCCCTGGCCTATTGCGCCATAGGATTTGAGTGTCTAGCCTCCTCGGGTCGCTGCAAAACAGCGGCTGGGTTTAGCGACCCGAGAAACGTAGGTTCAACGCCCTAAATCACCCTGGCTGGCCATTTTTGCTCGCCTTATCGTGTTATGGCGGCTGTGCGCGGGAGACCTTCGGGTCTACCGGGTTCCTAGGTTACCGGTTCGCTAACCCGCGTACAGCTGCCACCTTTCCATGTTTAGCGACATGCCGTGGCGGTTTCTACTTATTAACCTAAGGAAAAACCATGTCCAAGATCGTCCCCGATCCACCACTTTCCTCCATCATCACCCTCGGTGTCGTCACCTTCGGCGATTACGGCGAAAACCAAAAACCACTGTTCCGCGTTAATTCCGGCATGCCGATTGAGGAAGCATTGGAACACGCCTCCACCCTGCTTTTTTACTCCAAGAAACTCGCGATGGAAGCCGCCATGGATGTACGCGGCGAGCAATACGCATGGGCTGCGCATTATCTGTGTGAGATGGGCAAGGCAGTGGTGGATGACTTAACGCAGGCGATGACGCCGAGCCGTTAAGCGAATACCGTTCGAATGCGGGAGGAGCCTTGCTCCTTCCCACATTTAAACCGCGCCAGCCCCGGCAATTTGCGGATACCGAACCCGAACTTCGCGCAGAAACTCACCCGCACTGCTCTTGAGCCATTCAATCAGCCGAGCAATATCCGGCTCCGACTGACGCCCGTTTCGACAAATGATGTAGTAAGCCGCTGGAGACATCATCACGGGACTATTCAACGCAACTAAAGCACCACCGTCCAGTTGGTCATACACTAATGCAGTCCTGCCCAGCGCTATCCCCCCACCCTTCACCGCCAGACTAATCGCCAGACTCGAATCCGGAAATCTCGGCCCATGGTGATAAGGCGGCGCCGCCAGCCCCTGAAACGCAAACCAACTTTCCCATCCCGGACACACCTGATCGTCCACCCGATGAATCAGCGGATTGCGGGCGACATCCTCCAGCGCAATATCACCCCTCAACCGCAGAAACTCCGGCGAACAAACGGGGAACACCGCATCGCGCATCAGTAATTCGACATGATGATCCGGGTAGTCGCCGTACCCCATCACCACCGCGACATCGTATTGATGAGCCTCCAGGCTGGCGCGGTTCATGTCGGCGCTGGTCAACACCAGATCTAGATTGAAAGAGGCCTCAGTGTGAGAACCGTGCATCCTGGGGATCAGCCATGTCGAACAGAGAGAAGACGTGCATGAGAGGTACAGCGGTTGGGATTTACCGGGGTTGAGTGAATGCAGCACCCCATCCAGCGATTTGAAGAAACCATCGGTAACCGGCAACAAAGCCTGCCCTGCCACCGTCAGTTTGACGCCACGCGAGTGCCGCTCAAACAACGACACGCCCCACCACTCCTCCAAGCCAGCAATTTGATGGCTAATAGCGCTGGCAGTGAGGTTAAGCTCAGACGCTGCGCGCGCAAAACTACCGGTTTGCGCTGCGCAGACGAACGCTTGAAGCATAGGTGTGGGGGGCGGACGCTGGGCCATCAGGTGCTCACTTTGATCAAGATGATCCCGCAAACAATGACGAACGCCGAAAGCATCCGTCGCCAACCGAACCGTTCATGAAAGAACAGCGCGGCAATAATGGCGCCGATAATAACACTGGTTTCCCGCAGAGCTGAGACCTTGGCCACCGCGTCCAGCGACAACGCAAACAACACCAATCCGTAAGACGCCAGGTAAAAAACACCGCCTAATAGTCCGACTCGCCAATGCCCACGTATCGCACGAGCCAAGGCTGAACGCTCTTTGGAAAACGCCAGCATCGGGATCGGAATACTTTGGAACACTGTCAGGTAGATGATGTACTGCAGCACCGTCTCACTGGCTCTTACACCTTTGGCATCCACCACCGTGTAAGACGCAATAAACGCACCGGCGCACACCGCCATCAGGATCGGCTTGAACATCTGCGCCGTCATCCTGCGCACAAAGGTCAGGCTGATAATCCCCACACAAATCAGCAACACTCCCGTCAACGCCTGGAATGACAACTGTTCATGCAGCAGAAAGTAAGAAAACAGCGCGACCAGTACGGGTGGCACCCCACGCATCACCGGGTAAACCTGACCGAAATCACCCGTTTCGTACGCTTTGATCAGAAATAGCCGATAGACCGTGTTGAGCACCACGGAGACGAGTATGTAGCCCCATACCTCTAGGCTAGGCACACTGACAAACGGCAACGCCAGCAGGCATATCACGAGCGCAGTGCCATCGACCATCGCCAAGGTCATGAAGCGACTGCTACCGGCGCGGACTACGGCATTCCAAGTGGCGTGCATAAAGGCAGAGATCAAGACCAGCGTGATCGCGATATCGGAATTTTCCATGGGGCTCGGCTTATGGCGGATATGGGAGGACTTACGTTATGAACACGAATGCATCATTGTTTGCGTAACCACATCCGTAGCATATAACGATTCAGATCACTCAAAGGCTCAGCATCATTGATCTCGGAGCGTGGAGCATTCATATCAATGAAGTGCGTGCGAGTATGGAGAAATTTATTATCAGCCGAAATAAGCACTTGCCCTGGCTCCAGCAGTACTCGATGCTGAACTGATGACTGATCGAGAACAGTATCCAGAAAGTCCAGCGCCTGGGTTTGAGCCACGGTTAAAGGCACTCCTGCCTTAAGGTGAGCTGACTCAATGTAGACTCGAAAGTACCTGATCAGTGGAATACCTTCACTGGAAAAGCTCAGGATGGGGGCTTTAAACAGTTGCTCATCCTCTGACATGCCGCGATTCTCAAAAAAGAAGTCGCATTTGAGCGCTTCCAATACCTCTGGGAACGCCATCAGTTCCGCGTATACCGCACTTGCATCAATGAGAATGCTCTCACCTCCTAAAAGAGCTTTCTGTCCGCAGGCCAAGATCAAGTAATCAATAGGCAGCGGGTCGCTCACCCCATCGTTGTGTACGTAGGCGCCTTGACGGGTTTGATGGTATCTCGCACCTTCCTCAATGCTTTTGCCGCCTCGGTCATAAACCTCAATCACTTTGTGACCAAGATGGTTTTGTACCATTGGCACACCAAGTAAAGAACCGAATGTCCATACCAGAGATTTGAAATTTGAAAGGTTATCCACCTTAAAGCCATCAAGAATCAAGACATGACTTTCATGATCGATCATGCTTCGTATTCTATTTAGTTCCGCACTCAGGATGGTTAATTGTAGAGGATTTATATAGGCAGACTTGGTATCGAATCGAACATCCGGACTTTCAGACTCGAACAACTCTCTTGCACTCACCAGCTCATCAAACGCAGCTTTTGAAAGCCTGACTGTAGATACTTCCTGGCGAAAATTACTGACATTTATATTCATCGCAATCCCTTACGGTAGTTAGTTAGAGCGTCCATTTAACTAAGCCCACCACTTGCGAAAAAGCGAAAGCTCATCAGCCTAGCCATCAAAAATCGTCATGACAGGCCTTTCCTACGGAGAAAACACCTGATGGCGGTTAGTGGGATTTGGTCAAGGCGCATCAACTCAGACGACGCTTGGAATACGCCCCCACCCCGCTTTTTCTCAAAGAAACTCGCCATGGATGTACGCGGCGAGCAATACGCATGGGCTGCGCATTATCTGTGTGAGATGGGCAAGGCAGTGGTGGATGACTTGACGCAGGCGATGACGCCGAGCCGTTAAGCGAATACACCGCAAAATAAATGTGGGAGCGGGCTTGCTCGCGAAAGCGATGGGTCAGTCAGCCTGGCCGTTACTGATACACCGCTTTCGCGAGCAAGCCCGCTCCCACAGGTTGAATGCATTTCAGGTTAGGACGGGCGACCTGCCTTAGTCTGCGATCACAACAATCGACACCCGGCGATTCTCGGTGCGGCCTGCTGTGGTCGTATTCGGCGCCACCGGCTCGCTGCTACCCAGGCCGCGCAGTTGGATGTTTTCTTCTTTCATGCCCACGCGGGTCAGCACCTTGCCCACGCTTTTGGCGCGGCGCAGGGACAGGGCCACGTTGTAGGGCTCTTTGCCCGAGGCGTCGGTGTGGCCGTCGACACGTACGCGCTCAATGCCGGCGCCAACCAGAGCGCTACCGATGCGTTCGACGATGTCGGTGCTGGGTTTGTTGAGGGTTTCGACGTCACTGCCAAACAGCACTTTGCCGGACAAGCCGAAGGCCCAGCCTTCATCGGTCAGCTCGAAGCCTTGTTGTTTGAGCACGGCGACTTGCGCCGGCGTCAGGCCTTTGGGTGGCGTCTGGCAGCCGCTGAGGGCCAGGAAGGCGACGAGTAAAGAAATAAATAAAACGCGTGTGTTAGCGAACAAGGGAATCAACTCCTGTGTTGAACGTTGGCGACGGGGTGCTCCGACTCCGCCGTTTGCTGACCGCCCGAGGACAATCGTTTGGCCTGGTACATCGCCGCGTCGGCGGCGTTGAGCAAGGTGCCGGGCGTGGCACCATGCTCGGGATAAATCGCAATGCCGATACTGAGGGAGGTCAACACCTGGGTGTCGCCTGGCAGTGGAATCGGCATGTCCATGCTGGCAATGATTTTGTCGGCGATGCGTTGGGCGTCTTCGGCCTTGTGCAGGGGCGCCAGCAATACCGCGAATTCATCACCGCCCAGGCGCGCCACCAGGTCGTCCTCTCGCAGTTGCGCCCGCACGCGGTCGGCAACGGCCACCAGCACGGCATCGCCAGCGGCGTGACCGAAGCTGTCGTTGATGTCTTTGAAGCGGTCGCTGTCGAGGAACAACACCGCTACCCGCTCGTTGACCTTGGCGGCGCTGCGCAAGGCGCGGATCAGCCGGCCTTCGAAGAACGCGCGGTTGGGCAGGCCGGTGAGGCTGTCGTGGCTGGCCTGGTGGGCAAGGGTTTCGTTTTCGCTTTGCAGGTGGCTTTGCCAAGCCTCCATCTCACCGAGCAGGGCATTGAAGTCGCTGCCCAGGCTGTCGAGCTCGGCGATCTGCGCCGAGGGTACGCGGCGGTCGAAGTCTCGTTCGCTGCGGGCGGCGTGGGCGACGGCGGCCAAGCGTTGCAATGGCACGGTGATGCCATTCAATAGACGCCGCGACAGGTGCAATGCCACCCAGGCGCTGAGCGCTGTGCAGATCAAAATCCCGACCAGACCGCTGAGCAAAAAGCGCAACAGGCTGCCACCGTGGCCGACCAGGTGGATGCTGCCGACAGTTTGCCCCTGGCGCAGAATCGGCTGGCTGATGGGCTGTTCGAGCAGGGCGTGCGCTATTTGCAGCTCGACCCGTGACAACATGCCGGTTTCCGGGCGAACCCAGCGCGCCAGCAGCTTGCCGTTGATATCAAATACTTCTGCCTGGGCCACTTCTTCGGTGGAGGCAATCAGGCTCAGGGCTTCGGTGGCCGCCGCGCTGTCGTTGAACACCACGGCCGCTTCCACGGTGTAGTTGATGGAGCGGGCGATCAGGTGCAGGTTGTGCTCGGCGTAAACCCGCAGGGCCAGCACGCCGAGCAGGGTCAGGGAAACACTGGCCAGGGTCACCGCTACCAGCGCCAGGATCATATGCCCGCGGGCAATCACCGAACGCAGGGTCGGCCGCACTTTATCGCGGCTCATGAGCCAGGCGCTCGACGGCGAGACAACTGCAACACACTGGGATGGATACGCACGCCGCTGCGGGCGACGGAATCCAGATTGACCTCGAATGACACCTGCTCATCGCTGACCCGCAGGCAGAACAGGCTGCCCACCGTGCATTGGTCGCCTCCTTCGCTGATGCTGAGCACAGGGTGGCCAATCAACGAAGTAAACAGGCGGTTGCGTTCGTCAGGCGTGATTTTGCCGATGTAGATGGCGTCGCAGGCATTGACGATATCCGGATGATCGACCAGCAGGCGCCGCACCCGCACCGGACGACCGGTGGCCTGGGTAGTGCCTTTGACCAGGTCATCGGTGTACTGAGTCGGCCCGACAATGCACAGCCGCAATTGCGCAGGCTCCACCGGCCACCGCGCGTAGCTGAGAATACCCAGCACGACCTGGGTGACCGCCTGGGCGCGCTGCTCGGCGAGGCTGGGCGTCTGCGCCCATACCTGCGGCGCGAGCAGGCACAGAACCGCCACCCGCAACATGCGTCTCCAGCTCAAACTGCGCTCTGTGGGCGAGACAGCCACGTTCATGCAGCACTTCTCTCAGGTATTTTCCAGGGTGATGCCGCAACGATAGCACAGCGGCGGGAACCCCCGCGCAGCACGGCTGGCAGGGGACCTACTATTTTTTCAGAAAAATCAGACATCTGAATCAGAAATATTTCATGACCTATCAGTCAGTTTTTTCCGGTGCGGCGTCCAACTCCAGCATCAACCCGCTCAAACGCTTGACCTTGCGCCGTACCGCCTCTTCAAACACACCACCCCGGGGCTCGATCAAGCTGAACCAGCGCTTGGCGCGGGTAATACCGGTATAGATCAATTCTTTGGTCAGCACCGGGTTCAAAGCATCCGGCAGGATCAGCGCCGTATGGATGAACTCCGAGCCCTGGGATTTGTGTACGGTCATCGCATACACGGTTTCGACATCATTCAAGCGGCTGGGCAGCACGAAACGTACGCCACCCTGGCCATCGTTACGTGGGAAGGCCACGCGTAGCACGTGGGGGCCGCCATCGCTTTCGGGCAGTTTCAGCGCGATGCCGATGTCGCCGTTCATCAGGCCCAAGCCATAGTCGTTACGGGTCATCAAGACCGGACGGCCCTCGTACCACTGCTCGTCGCCTTCGATCAGGCGGACTTTGCGCAGGGCCGCGGTGATGCGCTGGTTCAGCCCTTCAACCCCCCAGGGCCCTTTGCGCACGGCACAGAGCAATTGGAACGCATCAAAGGCTTGCAACAATTGTTGCGCCCAATAGGTCCAGGCCGGCTCATCGCGCGGCGTATCCAGAGGTGGACGTGCGGATTGCAGCAGGTTCAGGTAGTAGCGATAACCCTGGGCGCCGTCGCCCTGGCCGTCCAGCACCAAGCGCTCAAGGGCATGGTCATGCTCGCCCTTGAGGCTTAGGCAAAACAGGTCGTCATGACGGCGCGCGGCCAGCAACTGACGTGCCTCTTCGGCATTTTGCTGGTTGACCCAGCGCGCCAGCTGGCCGATGCCGCTGCCTTCGCCGAAACGACGCGAATAGCGCAGCATCACCACCTGCTGGGCCAGGGGATGACGGGCGTCGAGGTCTTCTTGCAGACCGCTGGCACTGAGGTCTTCGCCGCTGACCGCTTGCAGCCATTGCAGAGTCTGCGGGCTGTACCAGCCGGCTTCGGCGTCACGGCACAAATCGCCGAGTACCGCACCGGCCTCCACCGACGCCAACTGGTCCTTGTCGCCCAGCAATACCAGACGCGCATGGGGCGGCAAGGCATCGAGCAGGTTGGCCATCATTTCCAGGTCAATCATCGAGGCTTCATCCACCACCAGCACGTCCAGCGGCAATGGATTACCCAAGTGATGCCGGAAGTGGCGGGTGCCCGGACGGCTGCCCAACAGGCGGTGAACCGTGGTGACCTGGGTCGGGATTTTTTCCCGCACGTCGTCGGGCACTGTCAGTGACAGCACTTGCTGGCTGATGGATTCGGTCAGGCGCGCAGCGGCTTTACCGGTGGGCGCAGCCAGGCGAATACGCAACGGGCTGCCGGACTCCACGGCGGGTGCCTGCAACAACGCGAGCAGGCGCACCACGGTGGTGGTCTTGCCGGTGCCGGGGCCGCCGGTGACGATACTGAAGGCGCCGCGGGTTGCCAGGGCACAGGCAAGCTTTTGCCAGTCAATTACACCGTCGGGCGCCGGTTGGTCGAACAGGCGGTTGAGGCGTTGTGGCAAATCGGCAGCTGCGGGCTCCACGTTCGCAAGGCGCAGGCGCAGGGCGCGGTCGATACGTCGCTCGTAGGTCCAGTAGCGGCGCAGGTACAGGCGCTTGCCGGACAGCACCAACGGGCGGCTACGAGCCTCCTCGCTGCCATCGACGGCCAGCGCAACCAACGGGCTTGAAGCCAGGGCATGGCACCAATGCGCGCCATCCAGGCCGTGCAGCAACTGCGAGGGTAGCAGCATGGCGCCGGTGTGCAGGTCGCCTTCGGGCGGTAATGACAGGGCGAAATCCGGCGCCTTGAGGGTTTCGAACACATCCAGGCAGACGTGGCCATGGCCCAGTTGATGGCTGGTCAAGGCCGCCGCCAGCAGCACCAGGGGATCGGCCTTTGGGTCCAGCTCGTACAGGAAGCCGACGAAGGCTTTGTCCAACGCCCGCAGCCAACCCCGCTCGACCCAACGTGCAAGCAACTGCAGCAGGTCGGCAGCACGATCGAGGGGCAAAAGCGCCTCCAGCGGTAACGGCGACAGGCTCATAAGAGCACTCCTTGTTCCCAGGCGGGCTCAACCCTGGGTGGGATGGGCTTGCCCTGGAACAAAAGGTCCAGGCTTTCGATCAACTCACGAGGCGGTCGGGTGAAATACGCGCCCTGGCTCACCGACTGGCTACCGCGCAGGAACAGGTACAGGGCACCGCCGACGTGCTGGTCATAATCGTAATGCGGCAGGCGCGCCTTGAGTTGGCGGTGCAGGGCCAGCAGGTAAAGTACGTATTGCAGGTCGTACCGATGCTCGAGGATCGAGTGTTCCATGGCGTCCTGGGTGTAGGCAGAGTCGTCAGGGCCGAGCCAATTGGATTTGTAGTCGGCCACGTAGTAACGGCCATCGTGCTCGAACGTCAGATCGATAAAGCCTTTGAACATGCCGTTGAGCAGCACCGGTTCGGCGGCCACACGGGACACGCCGCCATGGGTGTGCTGGCACACCAGTTTGTCGAGGGCGAGCACGTCGACGGTGTGACTGGCAAACCAGAATTCCATCTCGATCTGGTACTGCTGCAGGCCACTGAGGGTGAAGCGCTCGTTGTACAGGGGCAGTGGCGTGTGCAGCAGGTGCTCCAGCCAGCCGCTGAGGGTGACGATCCAGCCTTCCCAGTTGCGGCGGTTACAGCGTGCGCCCACGGCTTTTTCGATTGCCTCCGGGGTCACGTTGAAACCTTCTTCACCGGCCCATTCCAACAAGCCGTGAAGGAAGGTGCCTGGGTTGGGACCGCGTGGGAAACGGTGAATATCCCCGCCGGACGCGACCGTTTCCCGAGGGGCATCGGGGTCGAGGCGTTCGTCATCGAACAGCTTCTGGGCCTGTGGGCTTTCGGGGGCTTCGAGGTTGGCAGCGCTCATGCTGTCGCCAATGCGCAAGGCGCTGTAGGAGGCAATCCACCAGTTTTCTGCGGCCTTGCGTGCAGGCAGCAACGGCGCGAGCAGGGTCGCTTGGTTGCGCGGCGGGTGGAACAAGATGTCTTGGGCGTCCGGCACAAGGTCATAACCGATGGCCGCGCAGCCTTGCTGCAAGTCCAACAACCAGCGCGCCAGCCCCGCTGACTCGCCCAACGACGCGCCGGCACCGAGCAAATAGCCCAATGCCGACAGGTGCAAGACCGAGCTGCTGTTATTGCCGCGCTTGAGGTCGGCGATGCCCAGCCAGCAGGCGTGTTTGGCGCGGGTCAAGGCCACGTACAACAAACGCAGGTCTTCGGCCAGGCGCTCATCGTCGGCTTGGGCGATCAACTCGGCCGTGGGTCGCAGGCTGACGTGGGACTTGCCGTGTTCATCGTGGTAATGCAACGGCAAGCGACTGCCATCCACGGGCTTGGCCGAACAGATGAACGGCAGGAACACCAAGTCGTATTCCAGGCCCTTGGATTTGTGGATGGTCACCACTTTGACCAGTTGCTCGTCGCTTTCCAGGCGCAGGATCTGTTCTTCACCGGCCTGCCCCGACAGCGCCAGATGCTCGGCCAAATGACGGATCAACGCCTGCTCGCCATCCAGTTCCGAGGCGGCCTGTTGCAACAATTCACTGAGGTGCAACAGGTTGGTCAGCACCCGCTCGCCATCACTGCGGGCGATGAGGGTTTGCGGCAGCTTGAAGTCGTGGAGCAGGCGACGCAGCATCGGCAACACGCCTTGGGTACGCCAGATGGCACGGTAGCCACGGAACTGCATCACCCGTGATTCCCACGCCAGTTCGTCCTGATTCAGACGCTCCAGCTCCGACAGGGACAGGTTCAGAGTGACGCAGGCCAGGGCTGCACGCAGCGGGCGTTCGACATCCGGTTCGGCGCAAGCCTTCAACCAGGCCAACAGGTCATGGGCTTCCTGGGCGGCAAACACCGAGTCTTTATCCGAAAGGTACACACTGCGCACGCCACGACTGGCCAGTTCGGCACGTACGGCTTGGGCTTCCTTGCCGTCGCGCACGAGGATGGCGATGTCTGACGGCAACACGCCCTTGAGGGTGCCCTCTTTTACAAAGCCCGCGGTGCCTTGCTGCCCACCATTGAGCAGCGCAACGATCTGCGTGGCGCAGGCGGCAGCCAGGTGTTGACGATAAACCGCGTTGGAAATCGGCTGGTCGGTGGGCAGGTGC
Source organism: Pseudomonas sp. GW821-FHT07B01 (assembly GCF_059419065.1). NCBI lineage: Bacteria > Pseudomonadati > Pseudomonadota > Gammaproteobacteria > Pseudomonadales > Pseudomonadaceae > Pseudomonas > Pseudomonas sp. GW821-FHT07B01. The sequence goes on from NZ_JBWKRA010000009.1 coordinate 225,108, forward strand.
CAAAGGTTCATGGCCGGCAGCGTGTGGCCGTCGACCTGCAACTGTTCGCTGCGGCCTTGGGACAGTACCGAATGGAACGGCACCGGGTTATCGCCATTAGGCTGGCGAAACAGGAACGCACCACGGCCGGTTTCCGCACGCTGGAACACATGGTTCACCGCCTCGACCATCGCATGGCTGGAGCGGAAGTTGGTGCCCAGGGTGTGATGGCGGCCGGTGGTGGCCTGCCGGGCGCGCAGGTAGGTGTAGATGTCGGCGCCGCGAAAGGCGTAGATCGCCTGCTTGGGGTCGCCGATCAGGAACAGGCCGCTGTCGAGGTGGTTTTCTTCGATGCGGTAGATGCTGTCGAAGATGCTGTATTGCACCGGGTCGGTGTCCTGGAATTCATCAATCAGAGCCACCGGAAATTGCTCGCGGATCACACTGGCCAGGCGCTCGCCACCGTCTGCCTGGAGGGCGGCGTTGAGGCGGATCAGCATGTCGTCAAACCCCATCTCGGCGCGGCGACGTTTCTCTTCCTCGAAGCGTTTGCCGACCCAGCCGGCAGCGTGTTGCAGCACCGCCGCGTCGGGCGTTGGCAAGGCGTCGAGGCTGGCTTTGAGGCTGGCCATGGCCTCGATGCCAGGGTGCTGCGGCGGCTCCCCTTTCCACGCTTCGGCCATTCCGTCGGGCGTCAGGCGGCTGAAGCCGGTGCCGATGTCCAGGTGTTCCATGGTTTCGTCAGCAGCCCAGGCGCTGATCTTTTCGAACCAGGGCTCGAAGTAGCGCGCTTGCATCTTGCGCCCATCGACCGCTTTGGCGGCGACGGCTTGCAGGCAGATATCCCGCAGCTCGGCAGCCCATTGTTGCCAGGGTGCCTTGAGGGCAACCAGCGCGGCACGGCGTTCTTGCAGGCAGGCGCTGATCAGTTCGGCTGGCTCGCGGGTTTCGTCGGTGGGCCGCTCGCTGCCGAACAACGCACGCACCCGTGGCATCAGCGCCGCGGGGCCACCCCAATTACTGCGCACCCAGTTGAGCGCATCGTCGTGCATTGGGTAGCAGAACAATCGCCAGTAGTCGCGCAGCACTTCGCCCAGCAGGTCGCTATGGTCGGTTTCCAGGGTTTGGGTGAACAGGCTGCCGCTGTCGAACGCATGTTCGCGCAGCATGCGCTGGCACCAACTGTGGATCGTGGAGACTGCGGCTTCATCCATCCATTGCGCGGCGATGTCCAGGCGATTGGCACAGGCGGGCCATTGCTGCGGATCATATTGCTCGCGCAGGTCGGCAATCAGCGCATCAGGCTGTTCGATTTCGTCACGGAAGAAGCGCGCGGCTTCGGCCAGGCGGATGCGGATACGTTCACGCAGTTCCTTGGTGGCGGCGTCGGTGAACGTCACCACGAGGATTTGCGGTGGCAGCAGTTCGCGGCCGAAACCGGATTCATCACCGCCGTGGCCGAGCACCAGACGCAGGTACAGGGCGGAGATGGTGAAGGTCTTGCCGGTGCCGGCACTGGCTTCAATCAACTGGCTGCCTTTGAGCGGGAACGCCAGGGCCAAGGGTTTGCCGATCATGCGTCAGCCTCCGTGCTGGAAAGCGATCGCCAGGGGGCGTTGATCAGCGGGCGATACAGGGTTTCGCACCAGCCTTCGAATTCTTCACTGGCGACCAGGGCCGCGTAGTCGGGAAATTGCCGCGTAAGGGCAGGCGTTTCGCGGCGTTCGCCGTCAGTGGTGATGCCATCGCCTTCATAGGCTTTGCTCGCAGCCGCTTGGGCCTTGGCGGGGTCAGTCTGGCCGAGCCAGGCGAACGCGGTTTTCACTGCGACCGGAAGCGGCGCGCTCATTCCCGTGTGCCAGGCCAACAGCAGGTTACCGAGAATGTCCTCGGCGCCGGCCTTGTCCAGTGGGGCCAACAACAAGGTGTCGTCACTGGCTACCAGGCCGGTGCTCAAGGGCAGGCCACAGGCGCAGGCCACCACGTGATTGACCCAGGGGCGGATGAGGCGGTGCCACTTACGTGTCTTGATCGAACCAATACTGTTGGGGATGGTGGTGACGCTTAAAAGTCCGCCATCACTGCGTCGGTGCAGACCGCTGATCCAACCTTCCAGCTGGATGCCTTGGTACGCAAAGCTGACCGGTTCAGCGCCAGTATGCGGGGTGGGCCACAACGCCAGAAGCTGTTGATAGCGTTGCACCAGGTCCGGCAGCGGCTCGATCAGTTCGTTACGCAGGCATTCACCGAAACCCACCATCGGCAGCAGGCCGCTGCCTTGCAGCCGCAGGGCCTGGGCGGTGAGAGCCTGATCGAGTTGGTCGGGTTGGGTGAGTGCCGCGTTCAGCAGGCTGTCGCTCAAGCTGTAGCGTTGCAATGCGTCCAGCACGAAGGGTTCTTCATCAGCCAGGGGCACTTCAGCGGCTTCGAAGAATACTTTCAGGCGCTGGCTGAAGAAGTGTTTGACCGGATTGCGCAGGAAGTCCTGTAACTGGCCAAGGCTCAGGGGTTCTTCCTGTTGGTGAGGCGTCAAGCCTTGCTCTTGGGTGATGACCGCCGGTGCCTGATGCAGCAATTGCCATTCGCGCGCATAGCTGAACAACGAATCGCCTTCGTGGAAATAGCGGGCGCTGAAGGGTTGCAGCGGGTGCTCCTGGGTCATTGCGTCGATCAGCGGCAGATCGTTGCTGGCGTGCTGCCAGCCGCTGGCGAGGTGGTCGCGTAGTTGGCCGATCAGCACCGAGGCCGGGCGATCGCTGTTGTCACGGATGCTGCGGCCTACCCAGCTGATGTACAGCTGGTCACGGGCTGACAGCAGCGCTTCGAGCAGTAAGTAGCGGTCGTCTTCGCGGCGAGAACGGTCGCCGGGGCGGTAATCGCTGCCCATCAGGTCAAAATCCAGGGGTGGCTGGGCCCGCGGGTAATCGCCGTCGTTCATGCCGAGCAGGCAGACCAGCTTGAACGGGATCGCACGCATGGGCATCAGCGTACAGAAATTGACCGCCCCCGCCAGGAAGCGCTGGGACAGGCGCCCCTGATCCAATCCGGCCAGCCATGCCTCACGCACGACCGTAAGGGGTAACTCGTCTTGCAGACCAACAGACTCGCAGGTTTCCAGCCAGGTTTCTCTTAATTGTTCGAGCTGGCCCAGCAGGTAGTCATCGTGCTCGCTGCTGGGTAGGAAAAACAGCTGCATCAACCGTTGTAGACGCTCGCCCCAGGTTTGTGGCGACGCGGGTTCCGATAACGCTTGATGGGCATCGTTCAAGGCGTCAAGCAAGGCGACCAGTGGGCCGATCAACGCCGCATCGAGGCCACCGATTTCGTCATAAGGTTCAATACCGTCGCAGGCCGTGCCGGTGCCGACGGCATAGCCCAGCAGCATACGGCGCAGGCCGAATCGCCAACTGTTTTGCTCCAGTTCCGCGGGCAGGCCCAAACCGGCGCGTTGCTCGGCATTCAAGCCCCAGCGGATGCCGGCGCCTTCGATCCAGCGATGCAAGGTGGGCAGATCACGCTCTTTGATGGCGAAGCGTTCGCGCAGGGCCGGGACGTCGAGCAGATCGAGGACTTCGCTGACGGGGAAGCGGCTGTCGGGGAGTTTGAGCAGGTGCTCCACAGCAATCAACAGCGGGTCGCGGCCACGTTGACCTTGGTCTGTGAGGGTGAAGGGGATAAAGCGTGGGTCATGCCGTTCGAGCTGGCCGAAGACCGCGCGAATATGCGGGGCATAGCTGTCGACGTCGGGGACCATGACGATGATGTCCCGAGGGCGCAGGGTGGGGTCAGCGCTGAAGCGATGAAGTAATTGGTCGTGGAGGATTTCTACTTCGCGCTGGGCGCTGTGGGCGATATGGAAACGGATCGAAGTATCGCGTTGCAAGTCGACAGCGGGCCACCGTTCACGGGTTTCATTCAACGGGCGCAGTTCGAGGATATCGTCCTGGAGTTGGTTGAGGAGCGTGGTGGGTTCGCTGTCGCTGAACAGGTCAATACGACCGTCGCGAAATGCGGCGCGGTAGCTGTTGGGGTCATCGTAGCTGTCCAGCAGACTGATGTAATCACGGCCCTGCTTGCCCCAGGCAGCGAGCAGCGGATGGGCGTGCTGGTGCAGAGTTTGTGGGTCGATAGTGACGGGCATGCCCGTTTTGCGCGCCTGGCGTTTGTATTCGTTACGCAGCAAGTCCTTGTCGGCGACGATGTCCGACCAATGATGGCGGCAGGGGTTATGCACGCAGAGCAGGACCTGGCTGAAACGGGCCAGACCCGCCAAGGCTTCCAGCGCCTGGGCCGGCAGCGATGAGATGCCGAAGACGATCACCCGGGGAGGCAAGCCGGGCGGTGCTTGTTCAAGGCTGTTGATGCGCTCGATGAAACGCTGATGTACGCCGGCCCGACTTTCGGCCATGCCTGCTTCACCCACATCCAGCAGCAGCGCGCGCCACAGCTCGGCTTGCCAGCAGTTGGCTGGGTTGAGCGGTTTGGACTCACCTCGACCATTGCGCAGTTGGTGCCGACCTGCGGCCCAATCTTCCAGCCAGTCGGCACGGTAGACCTGGTATTGGTCAAAGAGGTCAGCCAGGCGTTCGGCGAGTTGGTAGCGTTTGCGCAGGTCGGTGTCTTGCGTCAGGAAGCGTTGCAAAGGCTCGAAGTGCGGTTGGTCGATCAGCTCGGGTAACAGCCGCATGAGGCGCCAGGTCAGCGGGGCTTTATCAAGCAGGGACTTGGGCGGGATTTCGTCACGGCCCAAAACCATACGATAAAGCTGCCACATAAAGCTGCCAGGCAGTTGCACGTCGATAGCTGCGGCAATGCCACAGCCGCCCATATCATCGGCTTCCGGGTCTTCGGCCAAGGCCAGCTTGAGCCATTGGGCGATGCCGTTGCTTTGTACCAGGGCGATTTCGTTTTCCAACGGCGCCAGTGGGTAACGGCGCATCCAACTGACCACCAGGCTTCGCAGTTCGTCCAGGCGGTTGCCGTGAACCACCATGAATCCAGGGCTGAGGGACGTCGCGTCCGGCATAACGGCTTCCTTGGGAAAAGCAAAATCGAGGGGTGGACTTTAGCACTGTGGCGCACGGGGCGGGCACAGCCTGACAGGCGTGCGGGGACAAGGCGGACACTTTTCGAGCGCCCAAAACAAAACCCCAACTGCTTTCGCAATTGGGGTTTCGGAATTTAATCTTGACGATGACCTAC
>NZ_JBWKRA010000010.1:0-214682 GCF_059419065.1 Pseudomonas sp. GW821-FHT07B01
GTATAGCGCAGTCCGGTAGCGCGCCTGCTTTGGGAGCAGGATGTCGGGAGTTCGAATCCCCCTACCCCGACCATATTAAAAATCCTCGTATCGAAAGATACGGGGATTTTTTTTGTGCTCGCAAATTCTGAATTCACCGCAAAATAAAGTGGGAGCGGGCTTGCTCGCGAATGCGCAGTGTCAGTCAGTGCATCTGTGACTGAACCACCGCATTCGCGAGCAAGCCCGCTCCCACATTTGCCAGGCCTCCGTCGAGACCAGGTTGTTAATGCAATTTAAGGCGTGGCTCGGTGCCGCGGCCGATCTTGCTGCCCAGCATCAGCATCGCCGTGCGGAAGAACCCATACAGCGCCATCTGGTGCATGCGGTACAGCGACACGTAGAACATCCGCGCCAGCCAGCCTTCCAGCATCACACTGCCCGTCAAATTGCCCATCAGGTTACCCACCGCGGAAAAGCGCGACAGCGAGATCAGCGAGCCGTAGTCGGTGTACGTGTAGGTCGGCAGCTCCTTGCCTTCGATTCGTAGCTTCAGCGACTTGGCGAGCAATGAGGCCTGTTGATGAGCCGCTTGGGCACGTGGCGGCACATTGCGGTCGGTGCCCGGTTGCGGGCAGGCGGCGCAATCACCAAAGGCGAAGATATTTTCGTCGCGGGTGGTTTGCAGAGTTTGCAGGACTTGCAGTTGGTTGATGCGGTTGGTTTCCAGACCGTCGATGTCCTTGAGGAAGCCGGGTGCGCGGATACCGGCCGCCCAGACCTTGAGGCTGGCCGGAATCACCTGGCCGCTGCTGGTGATCAAGGCATCGGCAGTTACTTCACTGACCGCCGAGTTGGTCAGTACCGTCACCCCTAGTTTTTCCAGGGTCTTGTGCACTGGCCCACCGATCCGCTCCGGCAGTGCAGGCAATACCCGCGGGCCGGCTTCGATCAGGGTGATGTGCATGTTTTCCGGCTTGATACGATCCAGGCCATAGGCGGCCAGTTCATGGGCGGCGTTATGCAGCTCGGCGGCCAGCTCGACCCCGGTGGCACCGGCACCCACGATCGCGACGCTAATCTGTTCAACGGCGTCGGTCTGCCCGGCATGGGCGCGCAGGTAGTGGTTGAGCAGTTGCTGATGGAAGCGCTCGGCCTGCTTGCGGGTATCGAGGAACAGGCAGTGTTGCGCTGCGCCCTCAGTGCCGAAGTCGTTGGTAGTGCTGCCTACCGCAATCACCAGGCTGTCATAGCCCAGCACGCGGGCAGGCACCAGTTCGCGGCCTTCTTCGTCGAGGGTGGCGGCCAGCTGGATTTTCTTCTGCTCACGATCAAGCCCGCTCATACGGCCCAGCTGGAACTCGAAGTGGTTCCATTTGGCTTGGGCGACATAGTTGAGTTCGTCTTCCGAGGAATTCAGCGAGCCGGCAGCGACTTCGTGCAGTAACGGCTTCCAGATGTGGGTCAGGTTGGTGTCGACCAGCGTGATGCTGGCCTTGCCACGCTTGCCCAGAGTCTTACCCAGGCGGGTAGCCAACTCCAGGCCGCCGGCACCGCCGCCGACGATGATAATACGATGGGTCATGGGGATATCTCGCAAGGCTAAAATAAATCGGAGCAGTTACCCTCGCGAGCGCCAGGCGGCTCATAGCGTCAGGTAACTCAATAGGCGGCTCAGCGCACCGAGCCCGATTACCACGACCAGCACCACGCAGAGGAGCAGCCACGGCCGGAAAGGCTTGCGCTCGACTCTGTGCTGGGAAAGTCGCAGGTACTCTTCGACACGCTCTTGGTCATCGGGTTTCAGGCGGCTGGTCATAAAGGCCTCGTCAGGTAGACGTTGCAAAGGGGCGCCACGTTACAGCCAGGGGCATCAAAGGCTGATGCCGACATCAAACACTATGCTGCGGCCCAGGTTGTTGCGCAAGAAATCCGGTGCGTCCGGGTGCGCGAACAACACCCGGGCGAAGGTTGGACCCACCAGTGACAGCGAGCGCCAGCCCTGGCGCAGGTATTCGGTCGGCGGCGGAAAATGGCTGTTGAGGTCCAGTACTTCGCGCTTGAGGCTGGTAAACGCAATGAGGTCCAACTCCCCCAAGTCCATCCCGCGCTCTTTATAGTTGTGGGCTTTTTTACGCAGTGTGGGGGCCAGGCGCAGCAGGAATTCATGGGCGGGGATTCGCCGTGGCTTGGCTTCGCGCCGTACCAGTTGGCTCAAGGAGAAAGCACTGCGCCTGCGCAGTAACTCATCGCGCCACTCGTCATTCAGGCGGCGGCCCTCATCCAACACAAAAAAGACCTCGAAGCTGGCGTCGCGAAACAGCACGTCGGGCGGCTCCTGGCCCGCTGCGTGGAATTCTTCGACACGGTAGGGCACATTCAAGCCTTGTAACAGGCGCTGACAGACCCAACGCTCACGCTCCCACTTGCGGGCATTGGACAGAAACGCATTGGCTTGTTCGGCTGCTACGGTGAGCAGGCGCAAATAATCTGAGTCATCCATAGTCGCAGCTTAGCGTTCAAATGATGACCACAGGAAGTCTTGCCTTAAAAAGGCGGGTGTAGAATGCTGATGTGGAGCAGGCCCAGGGACGAGGTGTGTGATGAGGTTTTTGGTAAAGGCAGAGCATCCGTGATCAGTGCAGCGGTTCTGGCACCCCAGACGCTCGGCCTCGGCTGGCTGGTGTATGCGCCCGTGTTGATGTGGGCGATGCTGCGCTCGCCATGGGTGGAGCTGTTTGCCGACCGCCGACGCCAGCACTTGCTGTTCGGCACGGTGTTCGCGCTGTTCATGCTGTGGTTGGTGCGGCGGGATTTCGATACCGGCGTGTCCTACCACTTTATCGGCATGACCGCCGTGACCTTGCTGCTGGATTGGCCGCTGGCAATCGTCGGTGGCTTTGCCGCCCAGCTTGGCTTGATGTTGCTGGGGCGCCAGGACCTGGCCGCGCTTGGCATCAATGGCCTGCTGCTGATCGTGCTGCCAGTGCTGGTCACCGAAGGGTGCGCGCTGCTGGTAGAACGGGCGCAGCCGAGAAACCCCTTTGTGTATATCTTCTGTTCGGGCTTTTTTGCTGCCGCACTGTCGGCATTGCTGTGCCTGTTGGCCGGCCTGGGCCTGTTGTGGTTAGACGGTCTTTTTGCGATGCCTGAGTGGTTGGAAGATTTTGTCGGTTACCTATGGCTGATCATCTTTCCCGAAGCCTTCATCAACGGGATGGTCATCAGCGCGCTGGTGGTGTTTTGCCCGGAATGGCTGGAGACGTTCAACCGTACCCGCTACCTCTCGGCGCCGTGGAAGGACGACGATTCGCGGCGTTGATCCAGGTCAAATGCCAGGCAGCGGCGCGGGTCCATGCTCTGCAAAATTTTCAGGAGCACGGATCATGAGTGTGTACGAGTGGGCACGGCAGGAGTTGCGCAGAAGCCAGGATGCAGCGCAGGAAATCGGTTTTGACCCCGGGTTGACCTTGCGCGCCATGCTCAGTGCGGTGGTGCAGCAAAGCAAGGGTGTACGCAGTTTTGAAGACCTGGCCGACGAGTTGCAATACCTTGCAGAAAACCTCGACGACCAGCAGGAATATGCCTTTATGCGGCCTTAGTGGCGCGGCGGCAGGTCTTCGGAAAACAGTTCATCTTCGGCGTCGGGGGCCACGGGAATCTTGTGTTCTTCAGCGGCCCAGGCGCCCAGGTCGATAAGCTTGCAACGGTCCGAGCAGAACGGACGGTTGAGGTTGGTCGCTTTCCATTCCACGGGTGCACCGCAGGTTGGGCAGTCGACGGTCAAGGGTTGGCTCATGATCGGCCTCCACGCAAAGTAAGGTAAAAGTGGTGCAGTCGCTCGACCTCGCCGTGCAGCCAGGCGAGGTCCTTATCGTTGACCAGCACGTCATCGGCATGGTTCAGGCGGTCTTCGCGGCTGGACTGGGCCTTGAGAATCGCCTGCACCTGTTGTTCGCTGATGCCGTCGCGCTGCAGGGTACGCTGAATCTGCAGCGATTGCGGCACGTCGATCACCAGGATGCGCTGGGTCATGCTGTACTGTCCGGACTCGATCAGCAGCGGCGACACCAGGATCGCGTAGGGCGATTGGGCGCGTGCCAGGTGGCTGCGAATTTCCTCGGCGATCAGCGGGTGCAGCAAGGCTTCCAGCCACAGGCGTTCTTGTGGGACCTCAAAGATCAGTTTGCGCAGCGCGGCACGGTCCAGCTGGCCGTCGGGTTGCAGCACGCTGGCGCCGAAATGTTCGGCGATGCGTGCCAGGGCAGGGCGGCCAGGCTCGACCACCCAGCGCGCGGCATGATCGGCATCCACCAGGTCGATGCCCAGCTTGATAAAGTGCTCGGCCGCAGCGCTTTTGCCGCTGCCAATGCCGCCCGTGAGCCCAAGAATCCAGGGTATTGCAACAGAAGTGGTCATCTGAAACCGACAGACTGCAAATAGAAGTCGGTTATTTGACCACCCCAGAGCAATGCAATCCAGCCGGCAATTGCCAGGCAGGGGCCAAACGGCATTGGCGCTGACACCTGGGCCTTACGCAAACGCAGCAGGATCAGCCCGGCAAACACGCCCAGCAGCGAGGCCATCAGCAGGGTCATCGGCAGAATCTGCCAGCCGCCCCAGGCTCCCAGCAAGGCCAATAACTTGAAGTCGCCATGGCCCATGCCGTCTTTGCCGGTGGCCAGCTTGAACAGCCAGAACAGGCACCACAAGCTCATGTAGCCGATGACCGCGCCCCACACTGCATCGGGCAGTGGCGTCAGCAGGTCAGCACTGTTGAGGATCAGCCCCAGCCATAGCAGCGGCAGCACCAGCACATCCGGCAGCAGTTGGTGGTCCAGATCAATCAGGCTCATGCCCAGCAAGCCCCAACTCAACAGCATCACCGCGCCGGCTTGCCAGCCGAAGCCGAAGTGCCAGGCGACAGCGGTTGAGATCAGCGCGCACGCGAGTTCGGTGAGGGGGTAACGCAGGCCGATGGGCTCGCGGCAGTGGGCACAACGCCCCCGGAGTAGCAGGTAGCTGAGCACCGGAATATTTTCCCAAGGCCGAATCGGTTGATTGCAGTGCGGGCAGCAGGAGTTCGGGTGCATCAGGTTATAGGCCGGCCCACCGGGCTCGGCTGGCAAGTCGAGAATCTCATGGGCCTGGGTACGCCATTCCCGCTCGAGCATTTTGGGCAGGCGCCACGCCAGCACATTGAGGAAGCTGCCGACGATCAGGCCCAACACCAGCGCCAGGCCAACAAACGCCCAGGGATGTTCGCTCAGCAGCAGGCTCAAAACGCCGTCCCCAATTGAAACACCGGCAGGTACATGGCGACTACCAGCGCGCCGACAATCCCCCCCAATACGACCATGATCAGCGGCTCCATCAGGCTGGTGAGGTTGTCGACCAAGGTATCCACGTCTGACTCGTAGTGGTTCGCGACTTTTTCCAGCATGCGGTCCAGGGTGCCGGACTCCTCCCCGATTGCGGTCATCTGGATCGCCATGCCTGGGAACAGGCCGCTGTTACGCATCGATTGATTCAGCTGCATGCCTGTGGATACATCGTGGCGCATACGCTCGATTGCCTGTTTGAAGGGCCCATTGCCGACGGCGCCGGCCACCGAACCCAATGCCTGTACCAGAGGGACGCCCGCCGCAAAGGTGGTGGAAAGTGTGCGAGCGTAGCGAGCAACCGCAGATTTGTGCAGCAGTTTGCCTGCCACGGGCACTTTCAACAAACCCGCCGCCAACCAATGGCGAAAGCCCGGGTAAGTTCGATGGGCGTGATGCCCAGCGACCATTATGGCGCCCACGCCCAGCGCCAGCATCCACCACGCTTGTTGCAACAGTTCCGACAGTGCAATGACCGCCAGGGTAAACCCCGGCAATTGGCCGTTGACCCCGGCGAACAAGTTCTGGAACTGCGGCACAACGTGAATCAACAGCACTGTGCTCACCCCTGTGGCAATTACCAGTACCGCGACAGGGTAGGTCATGGCTTTCTTGACCCTGGTTTTGAGCCGTTGGCTTTTTTCCAGATGAATCGCCACGCGCTCGAGCAAGGTTTCCAGGGCGCCGGCTATTTCGCCGGCTGCTACCAGATTGCAATACAACTCATCGAAGTAGCGGGGATATTGACGCAGGGCAGCGGCCAAGGGGTGGCCGCTGGCAATATGCTGTTTCAACGCCTTCACCAGTTCGCGCAGCTGTAGGTTTTCGACGCCTTCGCTGATGATGTCGAAGGCTTGCAGCAGCGGGATGCCGGCTTTGAGCAAGGTGGCTAACTGGCGAGTGAACAAGGCAATATCTGCGGGCGTTATTCGCGTCTTGAAGATGTGTAAACCGTAAGATTTCTTGCGCACACGTTCAGGGCAGATCCCTTGCTGGCGCAGTTGTACCTTGATCAGCGCAAGGTTATGCCCGGCGATTTGCCCGCAAACCCGTCGGCCTTTGCGGTTGATGCCTTCCCAGGCATAGATTGTTGGAGTGTCGTTCATGTGAGGTTGGCGCACCCAGGTCGTGAAGAATTTATAGCTTAGTCAGGTGGCGAATTCGGGCAGGCTGGCGCTGGGCGATAAAATGTCAGATTGTGCGTCTTGCAGGCGATGGACTGCGTGGGGATGAGTACACTGGCGCCGTTGCACACTACGGGGCGCAGGATGCGCCTTGTCATGGTTCTATTCTGGAGAGTGAAAGAGATGCGTCAAAAAGGTTTTACCTTGATCGAATTATTGATCGTCGTGGCAATCATCGGCATTTTGGCCACCATCGGTCTGCCCATGTACACCAAGCACCAGGCCAAGGCCAAGTTCACGGCGGGGTTGGCTGAAATCAGCGCGCTAAAGGCCGGCTACGAGGACGCCATCAACCAGGGCACCGTGCCAACCCTGGCCCTCATCGGGGGCACAAGCCCTACCGCCAACTGCACCATCGAAGTGACAGGCGATGTGGCCTCGGGCGCAGGTACCTTGCGTTGTGAAATCCTTGATGCACCCGCGCCCGTGCTGGGCAAGACCATCACCTTGACCCGCAGCGCCACCACCGGCTGGAGCTGTGCCACCACGGTAGAGGCTCAGTATGCTGCCAAGGGCTGCGGCGCCAACGGCGCGTGACAGTCGCTGGGCGGTGAGCGAGTTGGTTGCTGCATGCCCAATGCAGTGCTAGCTTTAGCCCACCGCCCGTGTAGCTCAGCCGGTAGAGCAGCGCACTCGTAACGCGAAGGTCGCAGGTTCGATTCCTGTCTCGGGCACCACAGGCACCACTGTTTCAACGGCAATGTTTTTCAGATGATCCCAGAATGGTTCTGAAGGCCAGGTGAGCCGGGCATTTGCCCCCCGCTCTTTTGTATCTGCGCAACCTTGAAGACCCAGATGCATTCCCATTCCTCGATCTAAGAGAACAACATGACCACGACTGAGATGACCCAGGAAGCACGGCACGAACAAGCGCTCAAGCATTACCTTGAAGCGACGCCGCAGCTTAAAGAAGAGATCAAGGACCTGAGTGCCGACGATCAGCGCGACCAGATTCAGTGGGCATTCGAAGATGAGGCCGAGAGTCAGGGCTACCAGCCTTGGGAGCTGACCCTCAAGTACACCTCGACACCCGAAGAGTTCGAAGCCGCGCGGTTGGCCTTGCATAAAGAGGCGGCCGAGGTGCTGGGTGTCGATTGGGACGAGTACTGCGAGATGAATAATCTGGTGGTCTAGGCACGGCGGGCTTGTGGTGGCGAGGGAGCTTGCTCCCGCAGGGCTGCGAAGCAGCCCCAAATTGGGTGATCGAAATACATCAGGTGTACGTCGATGAACGGTTTGGGAGCGCTGCGCACTCCAGCGGGAGCAAGCTCCCTCGCCACAATCGCCCGGCCCTGCATGGCTTCTCAGATGCTCAGGCGCATCGACAGATCCACCGCCTTCACATCCTTGGTCATCGCGCCGATGGAGATGTAGTCCACGCCGGTTTCAGCGATAGGCAGCAAGGTGGTTTCATTGATCCCGCCGCTGGCTTCCAGCTTGGCCTTGCCTGCGTTCAGGCGCACGGCTTCGCGCATGTCTTCCAGGCTCAGTTCATCCAGCATGATGATGTCGGCACCCGCCGTCAGGGCCTCGCGTAATTCCCCCAGGCTTTCCACTTCGATTTCCACCGGCTTGCCCGGGGCAATCTTGTGGGCGGCGGTGATCGCTTGGGCAATACCACCGCAGGCGGCGATGTGGTTTTCCTTGATCAGGAACGCGTCATACAGCCCGATACGGTGGTTGTGGCAACCGCCGCAGGTCACCGCATATTTCTGCGCTAAACGCAGGCCGGGCAATGTCTTGCGGGTGTCCAGCAGCTTGACCTGGGTGCTGGCGACAAAGTCCGCCAAAAATTGCGCACGGGTGGCAACCCCTGACAGCAATTGCAGAAAATTCAACGCGCTACGTTCACCACTGAGCAGCGAGCGGGCCGGGCCCTCAAGGTGGAACAACGCCTGGTTGGGGCTCACTCGTTCACCATCAGCCACCTGCCAGTGCACAGCAACCCGTGGGTCCAGTTGACGAAACACCGCATCCACCCACGCCGTGCCGGCGATAACAGCCGCCTCACGGGTAATGATCGTGGCCTTGGCCAGCCGTTCGGCCGGGATCAACTGCGCGGTGATGTCGCCACTGCCGATGTCTTCCAGCAGTGCGCGGCGCACGTTGGCTTCGATTTCGGCGGTGAGGTCGGCAAGACGGAGGTTCGGCATAACAGGCTCCACAAACAAAGTGCCTCGATTATAGGGCCAGCGTGCGTTCTAACCCAGGCTCGCCACTCATTTACCGCACAAAGTCAGAGTGTGCTGGCGCAACTGCCCTCGTTTGCAAGATAATCTCGCGCCTTGCAATTGGCGTCATAGCTTTGACGTCCTAGTGGTGATCGGGTGTTTGCAGTGCCTGCCGGGCCTGCGCTCCGTCTCTCCACCGCTCAAAACCGCCGTTTCAGGAGGCCAGGATGCACAATGACGGGAAGGTGGTGCCTATCAACAGGGCACAGGCCACGCCATCGCCGCTCGCGCGCCTGCCGGTGGTATTGCTGCAGGTGCGTGACAAGGCTGCGCAACAGCTGCAACAAGGCTTGCAGGAACTGTTCGATAACGCCGACGACACCCTGTTCGAAATGGCCGAAAAGGCCCGTAGCACCGTCGACCATCATATTTTTTTCGAGGCCATGCGCGACCTGCGCCTCAAGCGCAAGAACTTCGAGCGCGTGTTCATGGAGCAGCTGTTTGTGGCGTTCGCCAACCTGGGCCAGGCCCGGTGCAGCGGTGCACACCTGGTGCCGCTGGTGTCTTATGAGGCGGCACCCGGCACCGGTGCCGATGACGTGGAAAAAGCCGTGGCCCTGGAGGCGATGCTCGGTCGGGTGCGGCATCGTGATGGCTTGGCCCTGGGGCAGTTGAACGCACGCTTGAGTGAACTGCTCGGCAGGCGCCTGGAGGACCCTGAAAACCCCTTGGGCCCTGCGCGGCTTTGTGAGTTTTTCCTGCAAGCAGGGCGCAGCCTGGGGGTGGAGATTCGCGTCAAGCTGGTCATGCTCAAGCTGTTTGAGAAATACGTGCTCAGTGATGCCGACCTGCTGTATGGCGAGGCCAATCAATTGCTGATCGCCACCGGCGTATTGCCGCAACTCAAGACTGTCCCGTCCCGTCGAGCTGGCGGGCGCGAGGCCCGGGAGCACCAGCATTACACCAGCCAAGCGGTGGCCGACCCGCCGCTGGACAAAAGCGGCCAGCAAGCGTTCAGTGCCTTGCAAAAGTTACTGGTAGCCGTGCGTGGCAGCGTGGCCCCGACCCTTGAAGCCAGTGCCGAGCCGCAGCCGATTGCCACCCGCGACCTGCTACGGCTGTTGTCGCACTTGCAGCAATATGTCCCGGAGCCCGGTGGCGAGGACGATTTCGACCTGCGCAACCAGTTGGAACAGTTGCTGACCCGGGGCAGCGTCAAAAGCGGCAAGTCGAGGGTGTTAGAAGAGGCAGACGAAGATGTGATCAATCTGGTCGCCATGCTGTTCGAGTTCGTGTTCGATGACAGCGGTGTGCCGGACGCTTTCAAGGCGCTGATCGCTCGCTTGCAGATCCCGCTGCTGAAAGTGGCGGTGCTGGACAAGAGCCTGTTCAGTTGCGCGGAGCATCCGGCGCGGCGCTTGCTCAATGACATGGCGAGCGCCGTCATCGGCTGGAGCCCGCCCCATGACCACCCACGGGACAACCTCTATCTGTGTATCGAGCAACTCGTACAGCGTGTGCTGAATGAGTTCGTCGAAGACCCGGCGATTTTCTCCCAGTTGCTCACCACGTTCAGCGCATTCATAGCCCAGGAGCGCAAGCGCAGCGAGCGACTTGAGCGACATACCCGTGACGCCGAGCAAGAGCGCCTGCAGGTCGAGGTGGCGCGCCAGCGTGTGGTGCACGTGCTCAATCGGCGGCTCGTGGGCAAAACCTTGCCGCAATCGGTGCTGCAATTTGTACAGCAGGCCTGGAGCCAGGTGCTGTTAGTGGCCGTTCTCAAGCACGGTGAACAATCGCTGCAGTGGCAGGCGGCACTGCGCACCATGGATGAATTGATCTGGAGCGTTGGCCTGCGTGAAGACACCGAAGCGGGCCGGCGTTTGCTCGAGCAATTACCCGGGCTGCTCAAGGCCTTGCGTGACGGGTTGGCCGGTGCGGCCTTCGATCCTTTCAGTACCCGCGAGTTCTTCCTGCGGTTGCAGGCCATGCATGTTCAGCCGCTCGACGGCGAGGTGCTGGTTGAAGTCCGTGAGCCTTTTATCCTGGAGGCTGGCCCGCCAGGTGCCGACGAGATACTGCCCCATGATGACCCCGACCTGCTCAAAGCCAAGCAGTTGCGAGCCGGTACCTGGGTAGCGCTGCAGCAACATGAAGCTGGTACCCTGCGCTGCAAATTGACCGCCATCATGCCGCCCGCCGATACCTATGTTTTTGTCAGTCGCGCCGGCCTCAAGGTGCTGGAGAAAAGCGCGGGCCAGTTAGCGCTGGCGTTCAAGCAGGGCGTCCTGCACGCCTTGGATGATGGCCCGCTGTTCGAGCGTGCGCTGGCAGCGGTGGTGGACAACCTGCGGCAACTCAATCGCGGCAAGTGATCGCAACCGCAGGGTGGAACGCGGCATACTGGTCACACCTCTTATCATTCAAGGAGCCTGTATGCAGTTGGACCCCGCCAGCGGTTGGTGCCAGGGCATTCGTCATTGCCCTTCGCCCAACTTCAACGAGCGCCCTGAAGGCGAAATCTCGCTGTTGGTGGTGCATAACATCAGTTTGCCCCCGGCGCAGTTCAACACCGGCAAGGTGCAGGAATTTTTCCAGAACCGCCTGGATATCTCAGAACATCCCTATTTTGAAGGGATTGCGAGCCTACGAGTGTCTGCGCATTTTCTGATTGAGCGTGACGGCACTGTGACGCAATTTGTTTCGTGCCGCGACCGTGCCTGGCATGCCGGTATTTCCGTCTTTGAAGGGCGCGAGGTCTGCAACGATTTTTCTCTGGGAATCGAGCTGGAAGGCACGGATGACCTACCGTTTACCAATGCCCAGTATGCGGCGCTGATCGACCTGACACGCCAACTGCTGGTCGCATACCCAGACATCACCCGCCAACGTATTTGTGGTCACAGCGACATCGCTCCGGGGCGCAAGACCGACCCGGGCCCCGCTTTTGATTGGGCGCGCTTTCGCAGCGCCCTGCAGGATGGAGGACACGAACGATGAGTTTCCTGGTGTTGGTGCTGGCCGTGTGGATCGAGAAGTTCTCGGCCTTGCGCCTGCGGTTGCAGCGCGACGGTGGATGGCTGCGTGAGCTGGCCAAGCTGGAATCGAGCCCGCGCATGGGCAAGCGACCCTGGGTGATCCTGCTGATATTGGTGCTGCTGCCGGTGGCATTGCTGGCGTTGTTGTTGCTGGTCCTGGAGCCGGTGGCCTATGGCCTGTTGGCATTGCCGGTGCACTTGCTGGTGGTGATCTACAGCCTGGGCCGTGGCGATCTATTGGCGGGGCTGGGGCCGTTTCGCGACGCCTGGCGGCGCGGTGACCTGCAAGCGGCCGAGCATGTGGCCGAACGCGACCTCAAACTTGGCGCCGACAGTGGCGAGCAATTGCTGGAGCGCGTCCAGGGTTACCTGCTGTGGCAGGCGTATCAAAGCTTTTTCGCGGTGATTTTCTGGTATTTCCTACTGGGCCCAGTGGCCGCCCTGGCCTACCGCCTGTTGGCGCTGGCCAGCGAAAACAGCCAGAACCCGTTGGTGGCCGAGCGCGCCGCGCAATTGCGCCACGCGTTTGACTGGTTGCCGGTACGCCTGCTGGCGGCCAGCTTTGCCTTGGTGGGCAATTTCGTCGGGGTCAGCCGGGTGATGCTCCACGAACTGTTGAGCTGGGACATCAGCGCGGCACAGTTGGTGGAAAAAGTCGGCTTGGCCGCCGCGGAAATTCCTGCGCCAGTGGTGGGGGTCGATGGCATCAACAGCCTGGATCGCCTGTGGGAACTGCTGCTGCGTGCGGCGGTGCTGTGGTATGCCGGGTTTGCCATCTGGACGGTGCTGCCCTGAGTGATAGCGGCGGGGGTATCCATCGCTCCCGCCGTTAACCTTACGTTACAAAACTCCCTTTCGAATTGAGCTATACAGATAGCGCGCCCAATAGTGGCTATCTGCCGCCGCCCTGCGCCTCAATAAAAATAAAAGAAGGGGAGGTCACCTGTGAAGAGCTTGCTCTATCCCGCCGTCGCGCTGATGAACCGCCTGAGCTTCGGCATGAAGTTCAGCCTGATCAGCGTGCTGTTCCTGCTGCCGATGCTGGCGACCAACTATTACCTGGTGCGCGACTCGTGGCGTGAATACCAGGGCACCCGGGTCGAACTGCAGAGCCTCGACCTGCTCGGCAGCAGCCTGGCGTTGCGCCGCGATCTGGAAACCCTCAACAATCAGGTAGAAATCAATGCCACCCTCGGCCAGTCCGGAAAAGCAGCAGACCTGGAGACTAGGATCAGCGCCTTGGAAGCCAGTGTGGTGGAGCGCTTGCAAGGCTTGCGCGCCATCGCGACCCAGCCCGAGCAAGTTGCCGTCTTCGACAGTAAGCGCGATGAGCTGATCGCTGCGTTCAAGGCCCAGCAACAGGAAACTTCGTTGCTCAACAAAGCGGCGTTGATCGGCAAGTTACTCAACCAGGCCCAGATGTTCAGCCAGATCATTGCCAGCCAAGCCGGCTTGAGCCGTGATCCGCAAAGTGATCTGCGCCAGCTCAGCGACCTGGTCACCACCGTCACCCCTCAAGTCACCCAGGCCTTGGGCGAAGGCCGTGCGATGGGCGCGTACTCTCTGGGGCAGGGCTTCATCAATTCATCCTCCAGCACCCGTTTTGACGAACTGCTGCAGCAGCTGGAAAAACTCCACGGGGAATATGGCTTGAAGCTGCAGGACGCGTTGGGCGCCAGCCAGGCCGCGCATGCAGCCCTCGACGTTTCGGCGCAAGCCAGCCGGGCCAGCCTCAAGCAAGGCAGCGAGTTTTTTGAAGAGCAGGTGGTGATGGCCGAGACCCTCGATACGTCTTGGCAGGGTTTTTATGACGGCGTCAGCCAGTTGATGGCCAAGACCTATCAATTGGATGACGCCATCCTGGCGTTCCTCGGGCAGCAGTTGCAGCAACGCCTGGCGCAAAACCGCCTGCACATGGTGTTGCTGGTCACGGCCCTGGCGGCGGTGTTTGCGTTGATTTTCTATCTCTATGCCGGTTTCTTTGTCTCCACTCGCACCACCTTGCGCCGCCTGGGGGCGATGATGGACAAAGTGGCGGCAGGTGACATGACGGTCACCTTCGTTGCCCAAAGCCGCGACGAGCTGGGCGACTTGGGCCAGGTGTTCAATGGCACCGTGGCCAAGATTCATGACCTCATCGAGCGCGTTGGGCATACGGTCAGCCAGGTGGAGTTGCAGGCCGGCCAGGTGCAGGCGGTGTCGGCACAGAGTAACCAGGCGGTGTCCGGCCAGCGCAGCCAGATCGAACAAGTGGCGACCGCGATGAACCAGATGTCCGCCACTGCCCAAGAGGTGGCGCGCAGCGCGGCGGCGGCGGTCAGTAGTGCCCAGAGCGTCAATGATGAAACGGTCACCGGGCGTGCGCTGGTGCAATCCCAGCAAGGCGGCATCGCCCGCCTGGCGGCGGAGATTGACGAATCGGTGCGGGTGATCAACCAACTGGCTGCCGACAGCCAGTCCATCAGCAGCGTCCTGGAAGTGATCAAGAGCATTGCCGAGCAGACCAACCTGCTGGCGCTCAACGCGGCCATCGAAGCCGCGCGCGCCGGTGACCAAGGGCGTGGTTTTGCGGTGGTGGCCGACGAGGTGCGCACCCTGGCTCGGCGCACCCAGCACTCCACCGAGGAAATCGAGCAGATGATCAGCCGCTTGCACAGCGGCGTGGGCGCGGCGGTGAAGGCCATGGGCAGCAGCCATGAAATGGCGAATGGCACGGTGGGGCAGTCGGAAAAAGTCCAGCAAGCCTTGGAAAATATCCTGGGGGCAGTTGGGATGATCGTCGATCAGAACCAGCAAATCGCCGCTGCCGTGGAGCAGCAAACGGCGGTCGCCCACGACATCGACCAGAACATTGTCGAAATCAACCGTGCTGGCGAGCATGCAGCGCAAGGCGCCCAGCACACGGAAGCGGCCAGTCGACAACTGGCAACCCAGGTGGTTGAGTTGAAGCAATTGATTGGTGCGTTTCGGGTGTAGGTCGGTTCTGAAGGGCTGAACCACGGGGCCTGTGGCCCATGTCTTGATTTACCGATGCGTGTTTTATCGGGGCGTGAATAGGTGAAAATTTATGTCATCCGTCACGGTCACGAGGGGACAAAACGATGGCCGCCGCAATCGGTATCAGGGGGCATTGCGCCCAGTGCAACATGACGTTTGAACTCAAGCCTTGGCAACTGAACGCCATTGCCATCGATGTGCCGTTTGACTGTACGTATTGCCACTGCGGGTTGCAGTTGTGCTGCGCCAAGCAGTTGCGCCAGTTCAGGGCCGTGGACCAATGGGCGCTGGTGCGGCCGAGCATGATCATGCTGACGTGCGCGACCTTGCTGGTGGCCTTGGTCGCCGAGTGGCTGGGGCTGCTCAGTGTCAACGCACAGTTCAACATTTCACTGGTCGCGGTGTTGATCCATTTGCTGGTGGTGCGCTACGCCCGTCATCGTCAGACAATGACCTTGAACTTGCAGGCCATCAGTGCGCTACCAGTTGAACAGCTCGCACGCATTGCGTGTGCTCGCCTCAGCCAGCAATAGAGGGCTGATACCCATGCGCTCGGCCAGGGCCGTGCAGATGTCTGGCAGGTGCTGCGGGCTATTGCGCTGGTTGGGGTACATGGCCGGGGCCATATCCGGCGAGTCGGTTTCCAGCACCACGGCGTCGAGTGGCAACTGGGTCAGTACCCTGTGCATGCGCTTCGCCTGGGGCCAGGTGGCAGCGCCACCCAGGCCCAGTTTGAACCCGAGCTTGATGTACTCGCGTGCCTCTTCAACGCTGCCGGCGAACGCATGGATGATGCCGCCTCTGGGCAGGCGGATACGCTTTAAGGTGGCAATTACCGCGGCGTGGCTGCGGCGAACGTGGAGCAAGGCCGGCAGTTGGAAATCCACCGCGAGTTTCAGCTGGGTTTCAAATAGCGGTTGCTGGCGCTCGTGGTCCAACTGTTCCAGAAAGTAATCCAGGCCAATTTCGCCCACGGCGCACAGTTGCCGGTGGCCATGCAGGCGCGTCAACCAGTCACCCAGCTCCAGCAGGTCGGCGGGGCGATGCTCATCGAGATACACCGGGTGCAAGCCGAAGGCGGCGAACAAGCCTTCGTCCTGTTGCACCAAGTCCCATAGCCGCTGCCAATTTTTCTGGTACACCCCCAGCACCACCAGGCGCCGCACGCCGAGTTCACGGCTGTGGTCGAGGACGTGCGTGCGATCCTGGTCGAAGTCCTCGAAGTCCAGGTGCGTGTGGGTGTCGATCAGCTCCACGCTCAGGCCTCGTGGATACGCTGCTTGAAGGTCCGGCCAATCGCATGCACGCCGGGTTGGTACTGTTCTTCTTCAACGGCGGCCAGGGCCAGGCGCAGGGCGGTCTCGGCAATCAACTGATGTTGCTGGGCCATGGCGTTGACCGGCAGCGGGAGGAAATCCAGCAACTGGGTATCGCCGAAGGTGCCCAGGCGCAGGGGACGTGACTTGAGGGGGAAGTCATGCAGCGCATCAAACACGCCTTGCAGCAGTACGTAGGAGGTGGTTACCAGCGCGTCCGGCAAATGCCCCAGGCGTTGCAGCAGTTGCTCCATCAGCTCTCTGCCGCAGTCACGACTGAAGGCTTCGCCCTGTTCGATGATCACTTCGCCCGTAAAGCCTTGCAGCGCATCACGGAAACCGGCGGTACGTGCCTGGCTGATGCTCAGCTCGGGCCGTGCGCCGATCAGCGCGATCTGCTTGGGCAACGGTTGCAGCAGGCTGCTAGTGAGTTGCTGGCAGGCCTGGTGGTCGTCGCTGACCACGGAGCAGAACTGGTTCGGCTCCATCTCCCGGTCAATGGCAATCACCGGCAGCCCCTTGGCCTGCAGCTCGCGATAGCTGTCATCGCTGGCCGGCAGGCAACTGGCGACGAACAACGCATCGCAACGCCGCGCCCGGAACAGTTGCAGCAGTTGGCGCTCGCTCTCCGCTTCGTCATCGGAGCTGGCGATCAGTAACTGATATCCCCGCGCCCGCGCACCTTGTTCCAGCAGTTTGGCGATGCGTGCGTAGCTGGGGTTTTCCAGGTCTGGCAGGATGAACCCCAAGGTCCGCGTATGCCGGCTGCGCAGCCCCGCGGCTTGAGGGTTGGGGGTAAAGCCATGGGCTTGGACCACGGCACGCACACGCTCAACGGTGGCGTTGCTGATGCGCTGCTGTTCGGCCTTGCCGTTGATGACATAGCTGGCGGTGGTAACGGACACACCGGCCAGACGTGCGATATCACTGAGTTTCAAACCGGGATTTCCTTGTTTTTTGGCGCTCGCCCCGACATTTTGTCCAATCGTAACCGATTCCAGCATTCGACCAATGTGCCACAGCAAGCGCCGAGTGGCCCTTCAAGCTTGCGCAATTAACGCGTAATCTGCCATAAATTCTAGATTAAACGTTTCAGCAAGCGTATTTTTACGATGTTCGCCACTGAGTGACCACTGCCAATTGACCGCTCAGTCAGTTAATTTCGAACCTATTTACCTACAACAATACCTAGTGCGCCCGCCGCACTAACTAGGAGAACGGCATGCTTGAGCTCACTGTAGAGCAGATATCCATGGGCCAGGTGGCTGTGGATAAATCTGCTGCCTTGCACCTGCTCGCTGACAAACTGGTGGCCGATGGCCTGGTTGCCGAAGGTTATCTCAGTGGCCTGCAAGCCCGTGAAGCCCAAGGTTCGACCTTTCTCGGCCAAGGCATTGCTATCCCCCATGGCACGCCAGAAACCCGCGACCAGGTGTTTTCCACCGGTGTGCGCCTGCTGCAGTTCCCCGAAGGGGTGGACTGGGGCGATGGCCAGATCGTCTATCTGGCGATTGGCATCGCGGCTAAATCCGATGAACACCTGCGCCTGTTGCAACTGCTCACCCGTGCCCTCGGTGAAACCGACCTGGGCCAGGCGTTGCGCCGTGCCGGCAGTGCCGAAGCGCTGTTGAAACTGTTGCAAGGCGCGCCGCAGGAACTGGCGCTGGATGCGCAGATGATCAGCCTGGGCGTGTCGGCCGATGATTTTGAAGAGTTGGTGTGGCGCGGTGCGCGCCTGCTGCGCCAGGCCGACTGCGTGAGCAATGGCTTTGCCGCCGTATTGCAGCAGGTCGACGCGCTGCCCCTGGGCGATGGCCTGTGGTGGTTGCACAGCGAGCAGACGGTCAAGCGTCCGGGCCTGGCCTTTGTGACGCCGGACAAACCCATGCGTTACCTCGGCCAGCCCTTGCACGGCCTGTTCTGCCTGGCGAGCCTCGGTGAAGCGCACCAGACCCTGCTTGAACGCCTGTGTGCCTTGCTGATTGAAGGGCGCGGCCAGGAGTTGGGACGCGCCACCAGCAGCCGCGCGGTGCTGGAAGTGCTGGGCGGTGAACTGCCGCCGGACTGGCCCAGCGCCCGTATTACCCTGGCCAACGCCCACGGCCTGCACGCGCGCCCGGCCAAGATCCTGGCGCAATTGGCGAAAAGTTTTGATGGCGATATCCGCGTGCGCATCGTCGATGGCGCGGTGGGCGCCGTGTCGGTCAAAAGCCTGAGCAAGTTGCTCAGCCTCGGCGCACGTCGTGGCCAGGTGCTGGAGTTTGTGGCCGAGCCGACGGTGGCCGGCGATGCACTGCCCGCCCTCTTGGCCGCCGTGCAAGAGGGCCTTGGCGAAGAGGTCGAGCCCTTGCCCACGGTGAGCGCCCAGCCCGCACAGGTCGATATCGAACCGGTGCTCAGCGCGCCACTGAGCGGTAGCCAACTCCAGGCCATTGCCGCCGCGCCGGGTATCGCGATCGGCCCGGCTCATATCCAGGTGCCGCAGGTGTTCGATTACCCGCTACGGGGTGAATCCGCCGCCGCCGAACGCCAGCGCCTGCACACCGCTTTGAGCGACGTGCGCACGGATATCCAGGGCTTGATCGAGCGTAGCCAGGCCAAGGCCATCCGCGAGATTTTCATCACCCACCAGGAAATGCTCGACGACCCGGAACTGACCGACGAAGTCGACACCCGCCTCAAGCAGGGCGAAAGCGCCGAAGCCGCCTGGATGAGCGTGATCGAAGCCGCCGCCAAGCAACAGGAAGCCTTGCAGGATGCCTTGCTGGCCGAGCGTGCTGCCGACTTGCGCGACATCGGCCGCCGCGTGCTGGCCCAGTTGTGCGGCGTCCAGAGCGTGCAGGAACCGAGCGAGCCCTACATCCTGGTGATGGAAGAGGTCGGCCCTTCGGACGTGGCGCGCCTGGACCCGGCCCGCGTTGCCGGCATTCTCACCGCCCGGGGCGGCGCCACCGCTCACAGCGCCATTGTCGCCCGCGCCCTGGGCATTCCGGCCTTGGTCGGCGCTGGCGCTGCGGTGTTATTGCTCAACGCGGGCACGCCGCTGTTGCTCGATGGCCAGCGCGGCCGCCTGCATGTGGACCCCGACGCCGCCGCCCTGCAACGGGCCACCGTGGAGCGCGACAGCCGCGAACAGCGCTTGCAAGCCGCATCGGCCCAGCGCCATGAAGCGGCGCTGACCCGTGACGGCCACGCCGTGGAAGTGTTCGCCAACATTGGCGAAAGCGCCGGGGTGGCCAGCGCAGTGGAGCAGGGCGCCGAAGGCATTGGCCTGCTGCGCACCGAACTGATTTTCATGGCCCACCCCCAGGCGCCGGACGAGGCCACTCAGGAGGCCGAATACCGTCGCGTACTCGACGGCCTCAACGGTCGCCCGTTGGTGGTGCGCACCCTGGATGTGGGCGGCGACAAGCCTTTGCCCTATTGGCCGATCGCCGAAGAGGAAAACCCCTTTCTGGGTGTGCGCGGCATTCGCCTGACGTTGCAACGCCCGCAGATCATGGAAGCGCAACTGCGCGCATTGCTGCGTGCAGCAGACAACCGCCCGCTGCGCATCATGTTCCCCATGGTCGGCAGCGTGGATGAGTGGCGCGCCGCCCGGGACATGACCGAGCGCCTGCGCCTGGAGATCCCAGTGGCAGACCTGCAACTGGGGATCATGATCGAAGTGCCCTCAGCCGCGCTGCTGGCGCCGGTCCTCGCCAAGGAAGTCGACTTCTTCAGCGTCGGCACCAACGACCTGACCCAATACACCCTGGCCATCGACCGCGGCCACCCGACCCTGTCGGCCCAGGCCGATGGCTTGCACCCTGCAGTCCTGCAACTGATCGACATCACCGTGCGCGCCGCCCATGCCCACGGCAAATGGGTAGGCGTGTGCGGCGAGTTGGCGGCGGACCCGCTGGCGGTGCCGGTGCTGGTCGGCCTGGGCGTGGATGAGTTGAGCGTGTCGGCCCGCAGCATTCCTGAAGTGAAGGCGCGGGTGCGTGAATTCAGTCTGAGCGAGGCCCAGGGCCTGGCGCAACAAGCACTGGCGGTGGGTTCGCCCGCCGAAGTGCGTGCCCTAGTGGAGGCCGTGTAGATGGCGAATATTCTGACCCTGACGCTGAACCCGGCGTTGGACCTCACGGTACGCCTGGCGCACCTGCAACCCGGTGAGGTCAATCGCAGTGAAGCGATGCTCACCCACGCGGCCGGCAAGGGCGTGAATGTGGCGCAAGTGCTGGCTGACCTGGGCCATTACGTCAGCGTGGGCGGGTTCCTCGGCAGCGCCAACCCCCAGGCTTTCAATGCGCTGATCAAGCGCCGTGGGTTTGGCGATGCCTTCATCCGGGTTCCCGGCGAAACCCGGAGCAACATCAAGATTGCCGAACAGGATGGGCGTGTCACCGACATCAATGCACCGGGGCCGCTGGTGACTGAAGAGGCGCTAAAAGCGCTGCTCAAGATGGTCGCGATCATTGGCCCGGAGTTCGATGCGGTCGTGGTGGCCGGTAGCTTGCCGCGCGGCGTCAGCCCGCAGTGGTTTAAAGGTCTGCTGGAGGCGTTGAAGGACCTCGGTTTGAAAGTCGCCCTGGACACCAGCGGCGAAGCGCTGCGCCTGGGGTTGGAGGTTGGCCCGTGGCTGGTCAAACCCAATACCGAAGAGTTGGCCGAGGCCTTGGGTAACGCCACCGATGCCATCAGCCGCCTGCATCAGCAAGGCGTCGAACATGTGGTGGTCTCCGACGGGGCCGCAGGCGTGACCTGGTACCGCCCGGGTGCGGTGCTGCACGCCACGCCGCCCAAGGTGGTAGTGGCCAGTACCGTGGGTGCCGGTGACTCGCTGCTGGCCGGGATGCTCCACGGTTTGCTCAGTGGCGACACGCCGGAGCACACCTTGCGCCGGGCCACGGCGATTGCCGCAATGGCGGTGACACAGATCGGTTTTGGCATCAGCGATGACGCGCAGTTGGCGCATCTTGAAAGCGGCGTCGATGTGCGCACGCTGACAGAACAATAAGAGGGTTTGTGATGAAGTTAGCCATTGTTACCGCCTGCCCGAACGGCATGGTCACCAGTGTGCTGTGCGCCCGCTTGTTGGACGCCGCCGCCCAGCGCATGGGCTTGCACACCAGTGTTGAAGTCGTCGATGTGCAGCGTCCGGAGCGCCAGTTGTCCCAGGCGACGATTGATGATGCCGAGTGGGTGCTGTTGGTCAGCAGTACCCCGGTGGATATGCAGCGGTTTGTCGGCAAGCGTGTGTTCCAGAGCACGCCGGCCCAGGCGTTGGCGGATGTCGAAGGCGTACTGCGCCGGGGCGCCGAAGAAGCCCAGGTGTATGTCGCCGACGCCGCCCCGGTGGCGGCCAAGGCTGCGCCGCGTATCGTCGCGATTACCGCGTGCCCCACCGGTGTGGCCCACACGTTCATGGCCGCCGAAGCCTTGCAGCAGACTGCTCAGCGCCTGGGTTATGACCTGCAGGTCGAGACCCAGGGCTCGGTGGGCGCCCGCACCCCGTTGAGCTCGCAAGCGATTGCCGATGCCGATGTGGTGTTGCTCGCGGCGGATATCGAAGTGGCCACCGAGCGTTTCGCCGGCAAGAAGATTTACCGCTGTGGCACCGGCATTGCCCTCAAGCAATCCGAAGCCATCCTCAACAAAGCCCTGGCCGAAGGCGCGGTGGAAAGCGCGGCCGGCGGTGCACCGGCCAAGGCGGAGAAAACCGGCGTCTACAAACACCTGCTTACCGGCGTGTCGTATATGTTGCCGATGGTGGTGGCGGGGGGCTTGCTGATCGCCTTGTCGTTTGTGTTCGGCATCCATGCTTTCGAGCAGCCCGGCACCTTGGCGGCGGCGCTCAAATCCGTGGGTGACCAGGCGTTCCTGTTGATGGTGCCGCTGCTGGCGGGCTACATCGCCTACTCGATTGCCGACCGTCCTGGCCTTGCGCCCGGCATGATCGGCGGGCTGCTGGCGGGGACGCTGGGGGCTGGGTTTATCGGCGGCATCCTGGCCGGTTTCGTCGCCGGGTATTGCGTCAAGCTGATCAGCCGCACGGTGCAACTGCCTCAGAGCCTGGAAGCGCTCAAGCCGATCCTGATCATCCCGTTATTGGCGAGCCTGTTTACCGGCTTGGTGATGATCTACCTGGTGGGCCCACCGGTCGCCCGCTTGCTCACGGGCCTGACGGATTTCCTCAGCACCATGGGCACCACCAACGCGGTGCTCCTGGGCATTCTGCTCGGCGGCATGATGTGCGTGGACTTGGGTGGGCCGATCAACAAGGCGGCCTATGCGTTCTCGGTTGGCCTGCTGGCCGCGTCGAGCGGCGCGCCGATGGCCGCGACCATGGCCGCCGGCATGGTGCCGCCGATTGGCATGGGCATCGCCACGTTGCTGGCCCGGCGCAAGTTCGCCCAGACCGAGCGCGAGGCCGGCAAGGCGGCGATGATCCTGGGGCTGTGCTTTATCTCTGAAGGCGCGATTCCCTTCGCCGCCAAAGACCCGCTGCGCGTCATTCCGGCCAGCATCGCCGGTGGCGCGTTGACCGGTGCGCTGTCGATGTACTTCGGCTGCAAACTCGCCGCGCCCCATGGCGGGTTGTTTGTGCTGGTGATTCCGAATGCGATGAACCATGCGTTGTTGTACTTGTTGGCGATTGTGGCGGGCAGTGTGTTGACCGGTTTGGTGTATGCCGTGCTCAAGCGACCGGAAGCGGCCGAACTGGCCGTGACTGCCTGACACTGGCAGAAAATGTGGGAGCTGGCTTGCCTGCGATAGCCTCGACGGGGTTTGCCTGATACACCGAGGTGTTTGCATCGCAGGCAAGCCAGCTCCCACAGGTGAACTCGACCGTTCTGCTAATCGGTGTCACATGCGCTTCATCCCATCATGCTTTAGTGGCCCTTTTGATACTCAAGAGGGCACCTGCATGAGCCACTTCGATCTCGGTCGCCGCCGTGTGATGCAAGCCGTGGGCGCTGGCCTGTTGTTGCCGGGCCTGGCGCCGGCGGTGATCGCTTCGGTGAAGGACCGACCGCAACTCACTGACGGCGTGCAATCGGGCGACCTGCAGGGCGATCGCGCAATGATCTGGAGCCGCAGTGACCGTCCGGCGAAGATGGTGGTGGAGTGGGATACCCGCAGCGTGTTCAGCAACCCGCGCCGATTCGTCTCGCCCCTGGCCGACAGCCGCACCGACTTTACCGCCCGTGTCGAGCTCACCGGGCTGCCGGTCGACCAGGCGATTTTCTACCGCGTGCATTTCGAAGACGCCCAGACCGGCATTGCCAGTGAACCCTGGTTCGGCCACTTGCGTAGCGTGCCGCTACAGCGGCGTGATATCCGTTTTGTGTGGAGCGGCGACACCGTCGGCCAAGGCTTCGGCATCAACCCTGACATCGGTGGAATGCGCATCTATGAAGCCATGCGCTTGCGTCTGCCGGACTTTTTTATCCACAGCGGCGACACCATCTATGCCGACGGCCCGGTCCCCGCGCAGCTCACCACTGAAGGCGGGCGCATCTGGCGCAACATTACCACTGAAGCCAAAAGCAAAGTCGCGGAAACCCTCGATGAATATCGCGGTAATTACCGCTACAACCTGCTGGATGAAAACGTGCGCCGCTTCAATGCCGAGGTACCGCAGATCTGGCAGTGGGACGATCACGAGGTGATCAACAACTGGTCATCGAGCAAGCAGTTGGATGAGCGTTACCAGACCCGCGACATCAATACCTTGGTGGGCCGTGCCCGCCAGGCCTGGCTGGAATATTCACCCATGCGCCGACAGAGCGCCGACGGTGGCGGGCGCATTTATCGCAAGCTCAGTTATGGGCCGCTGCTGGATGTGTTTGTGTTGGATATGCGCAGCAATCGTGGGCCGAATGATGACAACCTGGGCGCGGAAAAACCCTTTCTCGGGCGGGAACAGTTGGACTGGCTCAAACGCGGGCTCAAGGCCTCGCAAGCGCAGTGGAAGGTGGTCGCCGCCGACATGCCCATCGGTCTGGGCGTGCCCGACGGTGAAGTCAGCCCCGGCGTGGCGCGTTGGGAAGCGATCGCCAATGGCGACCCTGGCCCGGCGCAAGGGCGTGAGCTGGAGATCGCCGAACTGCTGGGGTTCCTGCATGAGCACAAGGTGCGCAACCACGTGTGGCTGACGGCCGATGTGCATTACTGTGCAGCGCATCACTATCACCCTGACCGTGCGACGTTCCAGGATTTCGAGCCGTTCTGGGAGTTTGTGGCAGGGCCGTTGAATGCTGGGAGTTTCGGGCCCAACCCACTGGATAAAACCTTTGGCCCGCACGTGGTGTTCCAGAAGGCGCCACCGGCGCAGAATACCTCGCCGTTTGCGGGCTTTCAGTTTTTTGGTGAAGTGCAGATAGATGGGCAGACGGCGGAGTTGACGGTGATGCTGCGGGACTTGGACGGGGTTTCAGTGTTCGAGCAAAAACTGCAACCGGCCTGATCGTTCCCACGCTCTGCGTGGGAACGCATCCTGTGACGCTCCGCGTCACGCCGTCAAGAGCGGACGCGGAGCGTCCAGGGCGGCATTCCCACGCGGAGCGTGGGAACGATCAAATATCAATAGACATCCCTGCGATAGCGACCCTGTTCGATCAGGCGCTCCAGCGCCTCATTGCCCAAGATGTCTTTCAGTGCCTGATCCACCCCCGTCGCCATCCCCTGCAAGCTGCCACACACATAAATCGCTGCGCCGTCCGCGAGCCATTTGCGCAGCACATCCGCTGACTCGCGCAGGCGATCCTGTACGTAGATCTTCTCCTCTTGATCGCGGGAAAATGCCAGGTCCAGCAGGGCCAGGTCTCCACTGGCGAGCCAGCCTTGCAGTTCGTCCTGGCACAGGTAGTCGTGGGCGATATTGCGCTCGCCGAACAGCAGCCAGTTTCGCTGCTGGCCGTCGGCAATGCGTGCTTTGAGCAAGCTGCGCAGGCCCGCAAGCCCGGTGCCGTTGCCCAGCAGAATCAGTGGCACAGGCGCGTCGGGCAAATGGAAGCCGCTGTTGCGCCGCAGGCGCAGGCTGATGGCCGAGCCGAGGGCGGCGTGTTCAGTCAGCCAGCCGGAGCCAAGCCCCAGGCTGCCGTCGGGGTGGCGTTCCTGGCGCACAATCAACTCCAGCACGCCGTCGCTGGCAATCGAGGCGATGGAGTATTCGCGCATGCCCAGGGGGACCAGCGCGTCCACCAATGCCTGGGCGTGCAGGCCGACCAGGTGCGTGCGGTTTTCCGGCAGTTGGCGCGTGGCCAGGGCTTGATCAAGGGTGTGGGCCACGCCGTCGATCACCACACCGTCGCTGCCGACCAAGCCCAGGCCGGCCAGGAAGTGTTCGATGGCCCAGGGGCAATTGCGCGGCAGGACTTCCACCAGGTCGCCGGCCAGCCAGCTGTGCGCAGACGTGGATGTGAGGCCCAGCAGGTAGACGGGCGAGCCGACACTGTCGGGGTTGAGCAGGGTGCGTTGGCTCAGGGTCCAGTTTTCGTACTGGGCCGTCGGCCAGGCCGCTGCCGGCGCATGCCCGGTGAGCTGGCCCAGTTGCTGTTGCCAGGTCTGCAGCGCCAGTGTATCGCCGCTGTCGACTTCCACCGGGGCAAACAGCGGGGTGCCGCCCTGGTTGGTCAGCCAGAAATGCAGGCGCCGGGCAAAGCCGCAAAAATGTTCGTACTGCCGGTCACCCAGGGCCAGCACCGAGTAGTTCAAGCCTGTGAGGGGCAGCGCTTGGCCGAGCACGCTGCGCTCGAACCCGCGGGCGCTGTCGGGGGCTTCGCCGTCGCCAAAGGTACTGACCACAAACAGCGCGTTCTGTGATTGGCTGAGGTCGTCGCGGCTGACACTGCCCAGGGGCTGCACCTTCACCGCCAGGCCCGCAGCCTGCAGTTGCCCGGCCGTTTGCCAGGCCAGTTGTTCGGCAAAGCCGCTCTGGCTGGCGAAGCCGATCAGCCAGGCCGGGGCATTGCTGTGGTTATCTGTCAAACCTTTGCGGGCATCGCGAACCTGGCGCTTTTTGCGGCGTCGGTCGAGGTACAGCAGCCAGCCCGTGATGAAAAACAGCGGCATAAGCAGTGAGCTGACGGTGAGGACGATGCGCCCGACCAGGCCGAAATAGCTGCCGGTGTGCAGCGCATACACACTGGTCAGCAACTGCGCCTTGAGGCTTTTGCTGGCGTAGCGCTCGTGGGATTTGACCTCGCCGGTGGCCGGGTCCAGGTTGATCTGGTTCAGCGCACGGTCATGGGGCGATGAAGTGAGCAGGTAATACACGGTGGCCGGTTGCCCGGCGACCGCGGGCATCCGAATGTTGTAGGCGCTCAAGTCGGGGCCGGCGTTGCTGTAGATGCTGCTCCAGATTGCGTCATAGTTGGCCACCGGAGCCGGGCCGGTGGGGGCTGGGCCGCGCTTGCGCATGCGTTCGTTCTGCGGCGCGTCGGACAGCAGTTTGGTCACGCCACGGTTGTACCAGTCGTAGGACCAATACAGCCCGGTCAGCGCTGCCAACAGATAAAACAGCAGGCACCAGGTGCCGAATACCGAGTGCAGGTCCCAATTGAAGCTGCGGCCCTTTTTGCGCCAGTCCAGGGTCAGCCAGACACGCCAGCTTTTCACCTGGCGCGGCCAGCGCAGGTACAGGCCGGAGAGGCAGAAGAACAGCAGGATCAGGGTGCAGGCGCCGGTGATATTGCGCCCGGTATCGCCGATGGCGAGGAAGCGGTGCAGTTGCAGGATAAAACCGAACAGGTCCTGGCCGACCGCGTCGCCCAGGTAGTCGCCGGTGTACGGGTCAAAGTAGCGCATCTGGCCACGGCGCTCGCCCGGTGGCGGTGTGAAGGACACGCGGCCGGCGTTGCCGCTCTCGCTTTCTACCCACAGCATGGCCACGGTCTTGCCTTCGGCCGCTTCCAATTTGCGTACCAGCTCGGCGGGCGGCAGTACACCGGCCTCGCGTTTCTGCACGCTCAACACGGTGGGGTTGAGCGCCCGCAGGATCTCGTCCTGGAACGAGTACGCGGCCCCGGTGACCCCCATCAAGGCCAGCACCAGCCCGGCCGTGATGCCGAAGAACCAATGCAACTGGAACAGGGTTTTCTTCAACACGTCGGAGCGCCTCGCTTAGCTGGATATCTGATCACGGCGCGCATTATGCCGTGAGTTGCCGGGAAACACGCAAAAGCCCCACGCATCCGATGTGTGGGGCTCCTGGCTGAACCTTGACCGCTTTTAGAAGTGGAAGCTGGTGGTCAACAACGCCGTACGACCGGCCGCCTGGTTGGCGAAATGCGTGGAGAAGGCCTTGTCGTAGTAGGTCTTGTCGGTAAGGTTCTGCACGTTCAATTGCAGGTCGACGTTCTTGGTCAGCTTGTAGCTGGCCATGGCGTCGTAGCGGGTGTAGGAGGGTACATACACCGTGTTGCCGACATCACCGTAAACCTCATCGACGTAGAAGGCGCCGCCGCCGATGGTCAGCTTGGGCGTGATCTCGTAGGTGGTCCACAGGCTGAAGGAGTTCTTCGGCGTGTTGGGCATTTGGTTGCCTTTGTTGGAGCCGGCACTGACTACGCCGTTACGCCCGTTGAGGCCGGATTTGACCAGTTCGCTGTCCAGATAGCTGTAGCCCGCAAACACCTGCCATTGTTCGGTGATTTTGCCGCTGGCAGACAACTCGATGCCGTCGACCTGAGATTCCCCGGCGTTCTGGTAGGTGAGCGCATCCACCAGGATGCGGGTGTTTTTCTTCTCGGTGCGGAACACGGCTGCGGTCAGGGACAGGCGGTCGTGGAACAGGTCCCACTTGGTGCCCAGTTCGTAGTTGACGGTT
Organism: Pseudomonas sp. GW821-FHT07B01; assembly: GCF_059419065.1. Classification (NCBI taxonomy): domain Bacteria; kingdom Pseudomonadati; phylum Pseudomonadota; class Gammaproteobacteria; order Pseudomonadales; family Pseudomonadaceae; genus Pseudomonas; species Pseudomonas sp. GW821-FHT07B01. The sequence continues at coordinate 27,885 of NZ_JBWKRA010000010.1, forward strand.
TCTTCTGGCTGCAAGTCGCTGGTGGCGGCACCGGCAGACAGCGGGTTGCCGTCGGATCCTTCGCCTACCAGGCCACCGGCTGGCGTGGCCGATGTGGCGTAAGAGGCGTAGATGCTGGCGTTCTCCACCGGCTTCCACACCAGGCCGGCCTGCCAGTTGAAGAACTGACTGTCGTCCTTGATCTTGGTGCGCCCAGCGACGGCGTTGGTGTTGGCTTCGGTGTCAAAGGTGTCGTAGCGCAACCCCACGTTCAGCAGCCATTTAGGATCGAGCTCGATGGTGTCGAACACGTACGCGGCGCGGCTGGTGGCCTTGGTGTTGGTACCGTTGTAGTTGCGCGCGATGCTGCCGTTCCAGGCGTCGTCGGGGTTCGGGTTGCTCAGTGAGGTGCACTGGCCGCCCAGGCTGCCCTTGGCCGTTGTGCACACCGGGTTGGCGTTAGGGCTGACGGTGTAGCCGCTGACACGGGTTTCTTCGCCGGTAAATTCCAGGCCGGTGGAGTAAGTGTGCTTGAAGCCCAAGGCCTGGAAGCTGCCAAACAGATCGGTCTGGTTGGTGGTTGTGGTCGTGGTCGAGACACGGCTGTTGGCGCGACGCCAGACGGTGCCGTAGCGGTTGACGTTGAACTTGCTGTCATCCGGCTGAGTGAGCACATAGTCCTGGCCGGTGCTGCCGTGGCGCAGGGTGTTCTTGAGCGTCATGTTGTCGTTCAAGTCGTGTTCGATGGAGAACGTGCTGATGTCCGCACGGGTCTTGCGGAAGTCACGGCTTTTCAAACCGTAGAAGTTGTTGCTGTCGCCACCGTCGTTGGGTTTGTCATGCACGTGGGCTGTGGCGGTCGACGAACCGTAGCCGTAGGGAATCCCCGAATCCGGCAGGTCATCACTTTCCATATGGTAGTAGCTGAGGTTGACACGGGTTGGCGTGCCCAAGCCGAAAGTCAGCGACGGCGCCACGCCCCAACGGTCGTAATTCACCGCATCGCGGCCAGCCACGTTTTGTTCATGGCTCATCAGGTTCAGGCGGAATGCCGCGCTGTCGTCCAGGAACTGGCGGTTCACGTCGAGCACGTAGCGGCGGGTCTGATCGGAGCCGTAGGTAAAGCCGCCGTTAGTGAAGTCCCGCGCTTGCGGGGTCTTGCTCACCAGGTTGAGGCTGCCACCGGCCGAGCCACGGCCGCCGAACGAGGAGTTCGGGCCTTTGCTGACTTCGATGGATTCGATGTCGAAGATCTCGCGGCTCTGGCCACCGGTATCGCGTACGCCATCGAGGTAGGTATCGCCCTGGGCGTCGAAACCACGGATGAACGGGCGGTCGCCCTGAGGGTTGCCACCTTCACCGGCGCCGAAGGTGATACCCGGTACGGTGCGCAAGGCGTCCTGCAGCGAGGTGGCGGCGGTGTCCTTGAGTACTTGTTGCGGCACCACAGTGACCGAGCGCGGCGTGTCCACCAGCGGCGCGGTGTACTTCTGCGACGAGGCTTTCTCCACCTGGTAGGAGGTGTTGTCCGGCTCTTGGCCGGTGATGTTGGTGGCGCCGAGGGAGATAGGGTTGCGCTCGCCTGTTGGCTCGGTATTTTCAGCGGCCTGTGCCAGGTGGGCGGCGGAGCCGGCACTCAGGGCAACGCCAATGGCGGAGGCCAGCATGCGTGGCGAACTGGCCGGTATTTTTAGAATAGTGCGCGACATGACGTGTCCCTTCCCCAAGGATGTGAGGCCGCGGAATATAGGGCCAACAAGACTTTGTATCAATTGCGAGATATTGCTATTCGCATCAAATTTACATTCTTTACACTTTTTTGTTACGGATTTTGCGCTCTCGTTCGTCCCTGTATTTTACAGAGAGGATAAGAATCAATACCATTGACACCTCTCTGATCGCAGGTATTGCCCCATGTTGCTGCACATTCCCGGCCTGTTCTCTCGCGAGGAGGTGCTGCGCATTCGCCAGGCCCTGGAAGAGACCGAATGGGCTGACGGCAAAATCACCGCCGGTCACCAGTCGGCCAAGGCCAAGCACAACCTGCAATTGCCTGAAGGTCACCCGTTGGCCAAGGAAATTGGCGCAGCCATGCTGGAGCGGTTGTGGTGCAACCCGCTGTTTATGTCGGCCGCGCTGCCGCATAAAGTCTTCCCGCCACTGCTCAACTGCTACACCGCTGGCGGCAGTTTTGACTTTCATATCGACAATGCGGTGCGCCAGCCCAAAGGCAGCCACGAGCGCGTGCGCACCGACCTGTCGTCCACGCTGTTCTTCAGCGATCCCGACGAGTACGACGGCGGCGAACTGGAGATTCAGGATACGTTCGGCCTGCAGCGGGTCAAGCTACCCGCCGGCGACATGGTGCTGTACCCCGGCTCCAGCCTGCACAAAGTCAACGCGGTGACCCGTGGCGCGCGCTATGCCTCGTTCTTCTGGACCCAAAGCCTGGTGCGCGAAGACAGCCAGCGCACCTTGCTGTTTGAAATGGACGGCGCGATCCAGCAACTGACCCGCGACGTCCCCGACCACCCTGCGCTGATCCAGCTCACCGGCACCTACCACAACCTGTTGCGCCGCTGGGTCGAGGTCTGAGCATGGGTTTTTTATTGCGCCGCGAAGAAGTGCTCAATGTCGAACAATTGCAGAGCATGCTCGATGACTCCCCGGTGCGCGCCGCCCAGGCCATCCTGATCGCCGCCAAGGCCGGTGTGGTCGAGGCCCAGGCCCTGCTCGGGCAAATCTTGCTGGAAGGGCGCGGCATTGCCCGCGATGAGGCCCTGGCGCTGCGCTGGTTCCAGATTGCCGCGCAGGGCGGGCACCTGATGGCGCGCAATATGATCGGGCGTTGCCGGGAGCATGGTTGGGGCTGCGCTGTCGATGAAGCCGCCGCAGCACGGGAATATCGCCTGGCGGCACACGCCGGGTTGGATTGGGGGCAGTACAACTACGCCAACCTCTTGGCTACCGGCCGTGGCGTTGTTGAAGACCAGGCGCAAGCACTGGCGCTGTATCGCCAGGCTGCCGAACAGGGCCATGCCAAGTCGATGAACCTGCTCGGGCGTTACCTGGAAGACGGGCAGCATTGCCCCAAGGATGTTGAGGCGGCCGTTGAGTGGTACCGCCGCTCAGCCGAGGCAGGTGATTTTCGTGGGCAGTTCAGCCATGCGGCGGTGCTGGCCGACAGCGGCCAGATCGACGCGGCGCTGGAATGGTTGCACAAGGCGCTGGCAGGCGGGAATCTCAAGTTTCTGCAAACGGCACACAAGGCGCTGGCACGGGCGGATGACCCGCGAATTCGCGCCATGGCCGAGTTGTACCGGCAACGAGCTACGAGCTGATCGTTCCCACGCTCCGCGTGGGAATGCCGCCCTGGACGCTCCGCGTCCGCACTTGAGCGCGTAACGCAGAGCGTCACAGGAGGCGTTCCCACGCAGAGCGTGGGAACGATCGGGGGTGGGGTTAAACGTAGAAGGATTTTAGCGGCGGGAACCCATTGAACTCCACCGCGCTGTAGCTGGTGGTGTAGGCACCGGTCGACAACCAGTACAGACGATCACCAATGGCCAGGTTCAACGGCAGGCCGTACTTGTAGTTTTCGTACATGATATCGGCGCTGTCGCAGGTCGGGCCGGCGATGACCACTTCTTCCATCTCGCCTTTCTTCTCGGTCCAGATCGGGAACTTGATGGCTTCGTCCATGGTTTCGATCAGGCCGGAGAACTTGCCCACATCCGTGTACACCCAGCGCTCGACGGCGGTACGGGACTTGCGCGCCACCAGCACCACTTCGCTGACCAGGATACCGGCGTTGGCGATCAACGAACGGCCAGGTTCCAGGATGATTTCCGGCAGGTCGTCACCGAAGTCTTCTTTAAGGAAACGGATGATTTCTTCGGCGTAGGTTTCCAGGCTGTTGGTGCGGGTGATGTAGTTGGCCGGGAAGCCGCCGCCCATGTTGATCAGCTTCAGGTGGATGCCGTCTTCTTCTTTGAGGCGTTCGAAGATCACCTTGACCTTGGCGATGGCTGCGTCCCACACGCTGATGTCGCGCTGTTGCGAGCCGACGTGGAACGAGATGCCGTAAGGCACCAGGCCCAGGTCGCGGGCGAGGATCAGCAGGTCCATGGCCATGTCGGTCTGGCAGCCGAATTTACGCGACAACGGCCAGTCAGCAGTGGTCGAGCCTTCGGTGAGGATACGCACATACACTTTCGAACCCGGCGCAGCCTTGGCGATGTTGCGCAGGTCGGCTTCGGAGTCGGTGGAGAACAGGCGCACGCCCTTCTCATAGAAATAGCGGATGTCCTTGGATTTCTTGATGGTGTTGCCGTAGCTGATACGGTCGGCGCTGACGCCGCGGTCCATGACCTTGTCCAGCTCATAGATCGAGGCGATGTCGAAGCTCGAACCCTTGTCTTTCAACAGGTCGATGATCTCAACGGCCGGGTTGGCCTTGACGGCGTAATACACCTTGGCGAATTCGAAACCGGCGCGCAGGTCGTCGTAGGCCTGGCTGATCATCGCGGTGTCGATCACCACGAACGGGGTTTCTTGCTTGTCGGCGAACGCCTTCATTTTGTCAAAAGTGGCGCGCGCGAAATAATCTTCGACGTTGATCGACATGCTGGGAACTCCTAAGGGCAAACTAATTTGATCAATGGGTGCAAATGAACGTCCTCCGTATCCCCACTTTGGTTCGCCTACTTCCCAAGGCATGTCGCCGAAAGCAAAAAGGCCATGGGGTAAGCTGCCCTTGGCCTTGCTGTCTCGTCGTCAGTACTTGAGCCGGATGGATCGTTTCCAGCATGGACGTTCGGCGCGAACTTTAGGGCTTGGCGGGCGTGGGATCAACTAAAAATGTCGCGTTTTTGCACGCGTTCGTCGCGCGGCCGCGTAAAGCTACTTATGTAACCGACCGGTGTGACGGATTGATGTTCCCCGGATGGGGCCAATCAGATGGATTTGCGGTGTATTCATCGCAGGCAAGCCAGCTCCCACATTTGAACTGCATTCTTATGCTGGAATGCATTCCCCTGTGGGAGCTGGCTTGCCTGCGATAGCGATCTATCAAGCCAAAGCAGTTTCGGCAGGCGAGACAATGCTGGTCTTGCCGCCACGGGATTTACCGGAACTCAGGTACTCGGCAATCGACTCCTGGGTCACTTCACCCAGGAACACGCGCTCGGCATCCATCACCGGCAACCACGAACGGTTGAACTCGTACATGCGCGACAGCAGGATGCGTAAATGCTCGTCGTACGCCGCCGTGGCGTTGAACTCGCGCAGGTACTGGCCGCAGGTGCCGGCCTGGCGGTGCAGGTCGCGGCGGCGTACATACCCCAGCGCCTTGTTTTCGGCGCAGGTGACCACCACGTAGCGGCGGTCATGCTCGTCCATCAATTCCAGCGCATCGGCCACGGGTGTTTCCGGGCTCACCGACGGGGCGTTGTCCGCCGCGTCTTCGGCTTTTACCAGCAGCAGGCGCTTGAGGGTGCTGTCCTGGCCCACGAAATTGCTGACGAACTCGTCGGCCGGGTGCGCCAGCAGCGTGTCCGGGTGGTCGATCTGCAGCAGCTTGCCGGCGCGGAAGATGGCGATCTTGTCACCCAGCTTGATGGCTTCGTCGATGTCATGGCTGACCATGATCACGGTCTTGTTCAGCGCGCGCTGCATCTCGAAGAATTCGTTCTGGATCATCTCGCGGTTGATCGGGTCGACCGCGCCGAACGGCTCGTCCATCAGTAGCAGCGGCGCATCCGCCGCCAGGGCGCGGATCACTCCGATGCGCTGTTGCTGCCCACCCGACAATTCACGCGGGTAGCGATGCAGGTACTGCTTGGGCTCCAGCTTGATCATGCTCATCAACTCGCGGGCGCGGTCGTGGCATTTCTGCTTGTCCCAGCCGAGCAGCTTGGGCACCACCACGATGTTCTCTTCGATGGTCATGTTGGGGAACAGGCCGATCTGCTGGATCACGTAGCCGATGTTGCGACGCAAGGTCACCTCGTCGAGGTCGGTGGTGTCTTCGCCGTTGATCAAAATCTTGCCCGAGGAGGGCTTGATCAGTCGGTTGATCATTTTCAGCGTAGTGCTCTTACCGCAGCCCGAGGGCCCCAGGAACACGCAAATCTCGCCTTCGTTGACGGTCAGGCTCACATCGTTGACGGCGGTGACCGTCTTGCCGTTGCTTTGAAAAGTCTTGGACAGGTTTTGAAGTTCGATCATTTGAGCAATCCTTTTGGAGTCAGCGAGCGTTGCAGCCATTGCAGAAGCAGGTCGGCGAAGATGGCCAGGAGACTGACCAGCACGGCGCCGACGATCAGCATCGACATATCGCTGCGGCTGATGGAAGCCAGAATAAGTACACCCAGGCCACCGGCACCGATGGTGGCGGCGATGGTCATCACACCGATATTCATCACCACGGCGGTACGCACGCCAGCGAGAATCACCGGCACCGCAATCGGCAGTTCGACCATGCGCAGGCGCTGGCCGAAGGTCATGCCGATGCCGCGTGCGGCTTCGCGAATGCCTGGCTCAACGCCGGTGAGGGCCAGGTAGGTGTTACGCATGATTGGCAGCAGGGAGTAAAGGAACACGGCGGTGATCGCCGGCATTGGCCCCAGGCCCTGGCCGAACTTGGAGTAGAACGGCAGCAGCAGGCCGAACAGTGCGATGGATGGCACGGTCAGCAACACTGTGGCGCTGGCTTGCAACGGGCCGGCCAGGGTCGGGAAGCGCGTCATCAGAATGCCCAGGGGCACGCCGATGAAGATCGCGAGGATCACGGCGATGCCGACCAGGGTGATGTGCTGCCAGGTCAGGTGCAGGACCTGGGCCCAATCAAGATGGGAAAAGGCGTTCAAAAATTCCATGTCTTCTCCTTTTTAGTTGATTGGATGTTGGCGCAGGAAATCGGCGGCAACGGCGGACGGGCTTTCATGGTCGACGTCGACCCGTGCATTGAGCTGACGCATGGTTTCATCGTCGAACAGGTTGGCCAAAGGCCTGAGTTCGGCGGCCAGTTGCGGGTGTTTGTCGAGGTATTCCTGGCGGATCACCGGGGCTGCGGTGTAATCCGGGAAGTAGTGCTTGTCGTCTTCGAGCAGCTTCAACTTAAAGGCGTTGAGGCGCCCGTCGGTGGTGTAGACCAGTCCGGCAAACACCTGGCCATTACGCAGGGCGGTGTAGACCAGGCCCGCGTCCATCTGCCGGGTGTTTTTGCGCGTCAGGTTCATGTCGTACAGCTTGACCATGCCCGCCAGGCCGTCGGAGCGGTTGGCGAACTCGGTGTCCAGGGCGACCAGGCGCTGTTCCTTGATGTCCTCGGCCATGGCTTTGGTGAGATCGCTGATGCTGTTGATCTCGGGATGTTCCTCAGCAACTTTCTCCGGCAGTGCCAGGGCGTAGGTGTTGCTGAAACGCGACGGCGACAGCCAGACCAAGCCTTTTTTCGCATCGAGTTCTTTGACCCGAGCGTAGGACTGTTCGCTGTCGAGTTTCTCGTCGATATGGTTGTAGGCCACCAGCGACACGCCGGTGTATTCCCAGATCAGATCCAGTTGCCCGCTTTCCTGGGCGCTACGCGCCAGGTTGCTGCCCAGTCCGCCGGTCACACGGGCGTCGTAGCCCTTGGTGCGCAGGTACTGGGAGGTGATTTCGGCGAGCAGGGTCTGCTCGGTGAACACCCTGGCGCCAATGCGGATCACAGGTTTTTCAGCGGCTTGCGCAATACCTGCAAACAGCAGGGCGCAGCCTAATATCAAGCTCAGTTTTTTCATGTGAATTCCTTTACCGGGCCTTAAGACGGGCGCAACCCGCGTTCCAGCCAGAGGCGGCTGGCCATGGTCACCAGGCCATCAAGCAGCAATGCCAGCAGCGCGGTACACGCGGCGCCGAGCAACAGTTGCGGCTGGTTGTTCAGGGCGATGCCAGGGAAAATCAGGCTGCCCAGGCTGTTGGCGCCAATCAGGAACGCCAGCGGTGCGGTACCGACGTTGATCGCCAGGGCCACGCGCACACCGCCGATGATGATCGGCACGGCGTTGGGCAGCTCCACGCGAAACAGCACCTGGCGCGGGGTCATGCCGATGCCGGTGGCGGCTTCCTTGAGGGAGCCCTGAACGTTTTTCAGGCCTTCGTAGGTGTTACGTACGATGGGCAGGAGCGAGGCGAGGAACAGCGCGAAGATGGCCGGGCCGCTGCCGATGCCGAGGACGCCGAGGGCGATGGCCAGTACGGCCAGGGGAGGGACGGTGTTGCCGATGTTGAAGATCTGCATGAAACGTTCTGCGCGCCCGACCATGTTGGGTCGGCTGAGCAGGATACCGGCGGGGATGCCCACAATCAGGGCCGCCAGCATGGAGACTAAAACCAGAATCAGATGAGCTTGCAGGTAAAACAACAAATCGTCGCGGTACAGTTCGATCGTGTTGATGCCGATCCAGTGGACCAGCAGGGCCAGGAGAGCGACGACAACCACTGCTCCTATCAGCCCTTTGCCATAGCGAATAGCCACAGGCGGACTCCTTTTTTTCTTTTGTCGGCGAACACATTTCCGAGCGGCAATGCCATTCCTGGCTGCCTCTGATGAGTTCGCGAAAAGCAGCTCGCCGATACTGGCAATGCAGTATGCGATCGAGCCATAAGCGCAGCCTCGTCAGGCTAACTTGCTGATTTTTCAGCCCCTGTTCCGAGTGCGGTAGCAGGGGAGTGGACGTCTCGACCTTTTAAAAGGTTCCACACTTGGGCGCATTTAGCCACCCCCAATGGGCTCAACGGTGGTCCGTACCCTCGCGTTTGCGCTATACTCGCCGCCCTTTTTTGACTCACCTGCCAGGCGATTTCCCATGACCCACCAGGCCGCCGAAGTCGCGAAACGCCGCACTTTCGCCATTATTTCCCACCCCGATGCCGGTAAAACCACCATCACCGAAAAGCTGTTGCTGATGGGCAAGGCGATCGCGGTAGCCGGCACGGTGAAATCGCGCAAATCCGACCGCCATGCCACCTCCGACTGGATGGAAATGGAAAAGCAACGGGGTATTTCCATTACCACGTCGGTAATGCAGTTCCCCTATCGCGAGCACATGATCAACCTGCTCGACACCCCAGGGCACGAAGACTTCTCCGAAGATACCTACCGCACCCTCACCGCGGTGGACTCGGCGCTGATGGTCCTCGACGGCGGTAAAGGCGTCGAGCCACGTACCATCGCGCTGATGGACGTGTGCCGTCTGCGTGACACGCCGATTGTCAGTTTCATCAACAAACTCGACCGCGATATCCGCGACCCCATCGAGCTGCTGGATGAAATCGAAGCCGTCCTGAAGATCAAGGCCGCGCCGATCACCTGGCCGATTGGTTGCTACCGCGACTTCAAGGGCGTGTACCACCTGGCCGACGACTACATCATTGTCTACACCGCCGGCCACGGCCATGAACGCACCGAAACCAAGATCATTGAAAAGCTAGACTCCGACGAAGCCCGCGCCCACTTGGGTGACGAGTACGACCGTTTCGTCGACCAACTGGAACTGGTGCAGGGCGCCTGCCATGAGTTCAACCAGCAGGAGTTCCTCGACGGCCAGTTGACCCCGGTGTTCTTCGGTACCGCCCTGGGCAACTTCGGCGTCGACCACGTACTGGACGCCGTCGTGGACTGGGCTCCGCGCCCGCTGGCCCGCGTCGCCAACGAGCGCACCGTGGAGCCGGTGGAAGAGAAATTCACCGGCTTCGTATTCAAGATCCAGGCGAACATGGACCCCAAGCACCGCGACCGTATCGCCTTCATGCGTATCTGCTCCGGCCGCTACGAAAAAGGCATGAAGATGCGCCACGTGCGCACCGGCAAGGACGTACGCATCGGCGACGCCCTGACGTTCTTCTCCTCCGAGCGTGAACAGCTCGAAGAAGCCTACGCCGGCGACATCATCGGTTTGCATAACCACGGCACCATCCAGATCGGCGACACCTTCACCGAAGGCGAAGCGCTGGGCTTCACCGGTATCCCGCACTTCGCCCCGGAACTGTTCCGCCGCGTGCGCCTGCGTGATCCGCTCAAATCCAAGCAACTGCGCCAGGGCTTGCAGCAATTGGCCGAAGAGGGCGCCACCCAGGTGTTCTTCCCCGAGCGCAGCAACGACATCATCCTCGGCGCGGTGGGTGTGCTGCAGTTCGACGTGGTCGCCAGCCGCTTGAAAGAGGAATACAAGGTGGAGTGCTCCTACGAGCCGATCACCGTGTATTCGGCGCGCTGGATTGATTGCAGCGATAAGAAGAAGTTGGAAGAGTTCTCCAACAAGGCCGTGGAAAACCTGGCGATCGACGGCGGTGGTCACCTGACCTACCTGGCCCCGACCCGGGTCAACCTGGCGCTGATGGAAGAGCGTTGGCCGGATGTGAAATTCCGCGCGACCCGCGAACACCACTAAGGTCTGGGCGGGTGAAAGAGGGGCGAAGCTGTGATGGCTTCGCCCCTTTTTATTGGCTTCAACTACCCTGGGTCTGGTCTCTATAAGGTTGGAAATTGGCGATAACCCTGCATTGGGTCTAGCTTTCACACAGTGACTGTGAAGGAGAGCACCGTGCGAAATGTTCGATTCGCCATCCATCTGGTGTTGCTGGCAAGCCTGGGAGCGACGACCTTTCCGACTTTTGCCGATACCGGCGCGCCCCAATGGAAAGACACCGGTCCGGTCAGCAAGAAAAAGGCCAATGAGGTCAACTCCGGCAGTTGGCAGCCCCAGGTCCAACCGGCGCCCAAGGAGGATCAGGAGAACCCCTATAACGAAGGGGAAGCCAGTGAAACCTATGACGACGGCGAGACCTGAGGCCTGGCGTAAATCCAGAATCGCGACTAGCGTCTACGCGGGTGGCGGCAAGTTATTGCCGGCAGAATTCATCTATTGACTGGACGGAATCGACCATGGGTATTGTTCAACGCGTAGTGCTATTGATGAAGGTGCTGGTGCTGTTGTCGTTGGGGATGTCGACGGCCTGGGCGCACGCCCCGGTGCATGGCCCAGAGATGGTGGCGAGTAGCCAGATTTCGGACTTGCAGTTGGCCAAGTCCGAAGCGGAGCCCGGCGATAAAGGCCAGGGTGGCAGCGAAGACGATGACGACTCGACCACCGACGAGCCTGACAGCGACGACGCAGACGAAGGCGATAGCCAGACGTAGGCTCGCCAAGGGGGAGCGTTTCAAACAATCAATGCCTTGGAAGGGACCCCCAAGGCATTTTTATTGGCCGCCCTTTTCTTCAGAACGAAGTGGTCACCGAGGCGAAGTAAGCACGGCCCGGCTCATTGTAAGTCTGCGCGCCCGCATCCTCGGCGTTGCCTTTGCGCGACAGGCGCTTGTCCAGCAGGTTATTGATGCCCACCCGTACGCTCAGGTTTTTGCTGAACGCGTAGCCGCTGCTCAGACCCATCAACCCGTACGGGTCGACGTCCTGCTGGGCGCTGCGATCGTAACTGCTGGCGCTGCGTGAGTTGAGCGTCGGTGCTTCTTGTTTGCCGTAATAGGTGCCGCTGACCTGAAATGACAGCTTGTCAGTGGCTTGCCAGTCCAGCGTGGTGTTGATGGTGTACTTGGGGATGATGCTCAAGGGTTCGCCGGTGTCTTTGTCCTTGGAGTCGATCATATAGGTCAGGTTGGTGTTCAAGTCCAAGTCATCGCGCAGGCTGACGAACAGGTTGCCTTCAACGCCCTGTACCAAGGCTGGGCCGCTGTTTTCCCACTCCAATACACGTCGACCGTTGCCCAGACGGAACGCCGCCTCGTTACTGGCGTTGATCTTGTTCTTGTAGTCATTACGGAAATACGTCGCACTGGTGCGCCAGGTGCCCTTGTCGAAAGCCAGGCCGATTTCCTTGTTGACGCTGATTTCCGGCTTCAGGTCCCGGTTGCCCACCAGATAGCAACCGCCCATGTTGGCTTCGCTGGCGTTGCAGCCATTACCACGGCTGTACAGCAAATAGTTCGGGTTGGACTGGTACAGGTTGGGGGTTTTGTAGGCGCGGGCAATGCCGCCCTTGATGCTCAGTTCGTTGGTCAACTGGTGCGAGGCATTGAAGCTGGGGCTCCAGTTGCCGCCGTATTCCTCATGATCGTCGAAGCGCAAGCCAGGCGTGATGACGGTTTTGCTGCCCAACTCGATGTTGTTCTCGGCAAACAAGGCGTAGCTCGAGGCGGTGGTCTTGGTGCTGTTGCGGCTGACGCCCGGGATGGCGGGTACGCCGCCGGTGCCCGGGTCATAGCTTTGCGGGCGCAACGAGCCTGGGTCGTTCATCGACTCGTAGAGGTATTCGCTGCCCAGGGTCAGCACCTGTTCGGCACCGACGCTCAGGGGCAGGTTGACCTCGGCAGTGGCCCGGGTGTTGCGCAATCGCGACTCGAAACGACCAGCGCTGGCGGAGGGCGCGCCTTCGCCGGAACCGGCCAGGCCTTCGTTGAGACGTTCGTTGCGAGTCAGGTCGTGGGTCAACGAGGCCAGGGTCGAACCCCAATCGAACTCGCCGCGGTGCGTGGCTGAAAAGCTGCTGCGCTGAATCACACTGGTTTCCTTGCCCACCAGGCTTTCCACGAATGCGCCACCGCCGTTGAGCATGGTGTCACCGGCGAAAATATTGCCCTGGCGGCTGTAGCTGGCCTCCAGGTCGAGGGTTTGCTCAGGAGTGAACTGCCAGCTCAGCAAACCATTCACATCTTTATTGCGCACGCCTTCGCGGCCGGCCACCAGCGAGTCCGGGGTCGCCTGCGCTGCGCGGTTGATGTCGGCGTCATCGGCATCGGTCTTGTTCAGGCCGCCATAGACGCGGAACGCCAGGGTGTCGGTCAACGGGCCGCTGAGGTTGAAGTTGGTGCGTTTGCTCGCGCCTTCGGCATCGTTTTCGGGGAAGGCGGTGTAGGCGGTCAGCGAGCCGTGCAGTTGGTCGGTGGGGCGTTTGGTGATGATGTTGATCACCCCGCCCATGGCGCCGGAGCCATAACGGGCAGCAGCCGGGCCGCGCAGGATTTCAATGCGTTCGACTTCTTCAGCCGGTACCCAGTTGGTTTCGCCACGGGTATCACGGTCGCCACTCCAGCCATAACGCACGGCGTTGCGCGAGGTCGACGGTTTGCCATCGATCAAAATCAGGGTGTTTTCCGGGCCCATGCCCCGCAGGTCGATCTGACGGTTATTGCCACGGCTGCCGCTGGAACTGTTGCCGGTCAGGTTCACGCCCGGCTCGCGACGGATGATCTCCGACAGGTCGTTGGTGGGCGGGCGCTTCTTGATGTCTTCGGCAGTGATAATCGACACGCCGGGCGCTTGCTTGAGTTCTTCGGCGGCGGTGCCCAGCACGCGCGTCTCGCCCAGCACCAGGGCTTGGGGCGTGCCGTCCACAGGCAGGTCTGTCGCTTCGATCGGCACCTTGTCGCGTTCTTTTTCCACACTCTGCGCCAGCAGCGCGGGGGACGAAAGGGTAGCGATAAACGCCAGCGATAGATGGCTGAGCCTGAATTGAGACGACATGTCCACAAAGTCCTTTAGGAGGGGCGATTGATCGAGAGTCGTCTGAAATTTTTTCGTGCATTCAGCGCCCTCTTAGCGCCGTAATGGTATTTATTCTCAAACAGAAGTAAATTGCATTTACAATCTATACACTTTCCTTAAGGCTCTGGCTCAATGTTTTCAAGGCTGTCGACAGTGAAGGGCGCGGTTTAATCAGTATGTTCTTTGTTACAAACGCGCAAAAAAAGCCCCTCCGGCCAGACTGATGCGCAATCTGGCGGGAAGGGCGATGGAACTCGATATCACGCATTACCCCTGTGGGAGCGGGCTTGCTCGCGAAGACGGTGTGTCAGCAACCCATCTGTAGCTGAACCCACGCATTCGCGAGCAAGCCCGCTCCCACAGAGGGAAACAATGTTGCTTCAGGCCACGAATTGCTCCGCGTAGTGGCAAGCCACCTGCCGGTTATCCAAAGGACGCAACAGCGGCTCTTCACTGCTGCAACGCGCCGTCGCATACGGGCAACGCTTGTGGAACGCGCAGCCAGGCGGCGGGTTCAGTGGGTTGGGCAGTTCGCCGACGATCTTGATCTTCGGCTTGCTCGGGTCCGGGTGAATGGTCGGCGTGGCCGACAGCAGCGCCTGGGTGTAAGGGTGCAGCGGGCGTGCGTAGATGTCTTCCTTGGGCCCCACTTCCACTGGGCGGCCGAGGTACATCACCATCACATCGTCAGCCACGTGCTGCACCACCGCGAGGTTGTGGGAGATGAACACGTAGGCGGTGTTGAATTCCTGCTGCAAATCCATGAACAGGTTGAGCACCTGCGCCTGGATCGACACGTCCAGCGCCGAGGTCGGTTCATCCGCCACCAGCACTTTGGGTTGCAGCATCATGGCGCGGGCCAACGCGATGCGCTGGCGCTGGCCGCCGGAGAACATGTGCGGGTAGCGCTGATAATGCTCAGGGCGCAGGCCCACTTGCTTCATCATCGCCTGCACTTTCTCGCGGCGTTCGGCGGCGGACAGGTTGGTGTTGATCAGCAGCGGTTCGGCCAGTTGATCACCGACTTTCTGGCGTGGGTTCAGCGAGGCATAGGGGCTCTGGAACACCATCTGCACGTCTTTGCGCAATTGCTTGCGCTGGGCCTTGTCGGCGCCGGCCACTTCTTGCCCGGCGATTTTCAACGAGCCCGACGACGGCTCTTCAATCAGCGTGAGGGCGCGGGCCAGGGTGGATTTGCCACAGCCCGACTCGCCTACCACGGCGAGGGTTTTGCCGGCTTCCAGCTCAAAAGACACACCATTGAGGGCACGCACGGTGGCATGACCCTTGAACAGGCCACGGGACACTTCGTAGTGACGGGTGAGGTCGCGGGCGGTAAGTACGACGGCCATTACGCCACCTCCTGGTTCAGCGGGTAGAAGCAGCGGGCAAGGCTGTGGCTTTTCGGATCAAGGCCCGGCCGCTGGGCGCGGCAGGAGTCCTGCACGTACGGGCAGCGCGGCGACAGCAGGCAACCCTGCGGACGGTCGTAGCGGCCGGGCACGATGCCCGGCAACGTGGCCAGGCGCGTAGCACCGAGGCTGTGCTCGGGAATGGCCTTGAGCAATGCTTCGCTGTACGGGTGCGCCGGAATGTCGAACAGCTGCGGCACCTGGCCGACTTCCACCGCCTGGCCTGCGTACATCACGCACACGCGCTGGGCGGTTTCGGCAACCACCGCGAGGTCGTGAGTGATCAGCACCAGGCCCATGTTCTGCTCTTTTTGCAGGGCCAGCAGCAGTTCCATGATCTGCGCCTGGATGGTTACGTCCAACGCAGTGGTCGGCTCATCGGCGATCAGCAACTTGGGCTCGCCGGCAATCGCCATGGCGATTGCCACGCGTTGGCTCATACCGCCGGACAATTGGTGCGGGTAGGCATCCATACGGCTGGCAGCGCCTGGGATCTCGACCTTTTCCAGCAGCTCGATGGCGCGTTTGCGTGCTTGTTTGCCGGACATTTTCAAATGCAGGCGCAGCACTTCTTCGATCTGGAAACCCACGGTGTAGCTGGGGTTCAACGCGGTCATCGGGTCCTGGAACACCATCGCCAGGTCTTTGCCGACGATCTGGCGGCGCTGGCGGTTGCTCAACTTGAGCATGTCCTTGCCGTCGAAGTTCAGCGCATCGGCGGTAACGATGCCGGGATGCTCGATCAGGCCCATCAGCGCCATCATGGTCACGGATTTACCCGAGCCCGACTCGCCAACGATCGCCAGGACTTCGCCTTTGTCGACCGAAATGTCGAGGCCATCGACCACCGGCACGGCGGTCTTGTCGCCGAAGCGCACGTTGAGATTCTTGATTTCTAACAGTGACATGGGAATCTCCTCAGGCGGCGTTCTTGAGTTTCGGGTCCAGCGCGTCGCGCAGGCCGTCACCCATCAAGTTGATTGCCAGCACGCTGAGCAAAATGGTCAAGCCAGGCAGGCTCACGACCCACCAGGCGCGTTCGATGTAGTCTCGGGCCGAAGCCAGCATGGTGCCCCACTCAGGGGTTGGCGGTTGTACGCCAAGGCCGAGGAAGCCCAGGGCCGCGGCATCGAGAATCGCCGAGGAAAAGCTCAAGGTCGCTTGTACGATCAGCGGCGCCATGCAGTTAGGCAGCACGGTGATGAACATCAGGCGTGGCAGGCCGGCGCCAGCGAGGCGGGCGGCAGTCACGTAGTCGCGGTTCAGTTCGCCCATCACGGCGGCGCGGGTCAGGCGCACATAGGATGGTAACGACACGATGGCGATGGCAATCACGGTGTTGATCAGGCCAGGGCCGAGGATGGCGACAATCGCCACGGCCAGCAGCAGCGATGGCAGGGCCAGCATGATGTCCATCAGGCGCATGATGGTGGGGCCCAGCAAGCGCGGGAAGAACCCCGCGAACAGACCCAGCAGGATACCCGGGATCAGCGACATCACCACCGACGACAAACCGATCAGCAACGACAGGCGCGAGCCCTGGATCAGGCGCGAGAGCAAGTCACGGCCCAGTTCGTCGGTGCCCAGCAGGAACTGCATCTGCCCGCCTTCCAGCCAGGCCGGTGGTGTGAGCAGGAAGTCACGGTATTGCTCGCTGGGGTTATGCGGTGCAACCCACGGGGCGAAGATCGCGCAGAACACGATCAGCAACATGAACAGCAGGCCGGCGACCGCGCCTTTGTTCTTGGAGAAGGCTTGCCAGAATTCTTTGTACGGGGACGGGTACAGCAGGCTCTGATCGACTGCTGACACTTGAGTAGGTGTGGTCATGGTCATGATCTCAGCGCTGGTGACGGATGCGTGGGTTGGCGAAGCCGTAGAGGATATCCACCACGAAGTTCACCAGGATCACCAGGCAGGCGATCAGCAGAATGCCGTTCTGCACCACCGGGTAGTCCCGCGCGCCAATGGCTTCGATCAGCCATTTGCCGATGCCGGGCCACGAGAAGATGGTTTCGGTCAGTACCGCACCGGCCAGCAGCGTGCCGACTTGTAGGCCGACCACGGTGAGCACCGGGATCAGTGCGTTACGCAGGCCATGCACGAATACCACGCGCGCCGGCGACAGGCCCTTGGCCTTGGCGGTACGGATGTAGTCCTCACGCAGCACTTCGAGCATCGACGAACGGGTCATGCGCGCGATCACCGCCAGCGGGATGGTGCCGAGCACGATGGCCGGCAGGATCAGGTGGTGCAATGCATCCCAGAACGCGTCCGGCTCGTCGGCCAGCAGGGTGTCGATCAGCATGAAGCCGGTGCGCGGTTCGATGTCATAGAGCAGGTCGATACGCCCGGATACCGGGGTCCAGCCCAGGCTTACCGAGAAGAACATGATCAGGATCAGGCCCCACCAGAAGATCGGCATCGAATACCCCGCCAGGGAGATGCCCATCACCCCATGGTCGAACAGGGATCCTCGCTTAAGTGCCGCGATCACCCCGGCCAACAGGCCCAGGATACCGGCGAACAACAGCGCGGCCATGGACAGCTCCAGGGTCGCGGGGAAGAGAGCGGTGAATTCGGTCCACACGCTGGTGCGTGTGCGCAGCGATTCGCCAAGGTCGCCCTGGGCGAGCTTGCCGACATAGTCCAGGTATTGCGCATACAGCGGCTTGTTAAGGCCAAGGCGCTCCATTGCCTGTGCGTGCATTTCGGGGTCAACCCGTCGCTCGCCCATCATGACTTCTACGGGGTCGCCAGGAATCATGCGAATCAACGCAAAGGTCAGCAACGTGATGCCGAAGAACGTGGGGATCAATAACCCCAGTCGGCGGGCAATAAAACTAAACATCTTGGTGTGTACCTCAATCAGCCGGTTAGGCAGGTCCGGCACCGTCAGTGTCGACGGTGCCGAGCGTTTTTCTTATTTACTTCACCTGGGTGGTGGCGAAGTTATTTGTACCCAGAGGGCTTTGGGTAAAGCCTTCTACGTTCTTGCGCATTGCGGTGAACAGTTTCGGGTAAGCCATTGGAAGCCATGGCTGGTCCTTCTCGAAGACATCTTGTGCTTGTTCATAGAGCGCAGCCCGTAAGGCCGGTTCCTTTTCCGCACGAGCCTTGTCGATCAAGTCCTGAAACTCTTTGTTACACCAGCGCGCGTAGTTTTCGCCGTTTTTCGCCGCATCGCAACTCAGGTTCGGGGTGAGGAAGTTATCCGGGTCGCCGTTATCACCGACCCAGCCTGCCGACACCATGTCGTGCTCGCCGTTTTTAGCGCGTTTGAGCATTTCGCCCCATTCCATGACTTTGATATTGACCTTCAGGCCAACCTGCGCCAGATCCGCCTGCATACGCTGGGCGCCGAGCATCGGGTTAGGGTTTGTCGGGCCGCCGCCGTTACGGGTGAACAGCGTGAACTCGGTGCCTTCCGGCACGCCGGCTTCCTTGAGCAGGGCGCGCGCCTTATCCAGGTCGCGCGGTGGGTTTTTCAGCTTTTCACTGAAACCCAGCAAGGTCGGCGGATACGGGCCGGTGCCCACGACTGCATTGCCCTTGCCGAACAGCGCTTCGGTATAACCGGCCTTGTCGAACGCGATGTTGATCGCGTGACGTACTCGGGCATCGCTCATGTATTTGCGAGTGGTGTTCAATGCGGTGTAGCTGGTGGTCATCGCCGCCAGTTCATCGACCTTCAGGTTCGGGTCTTTCTTGATGCTTGGAATGTCATCCGGCTTGGGGAACAACGCGATCTGACATTCGTTGGCCTTGAGCTTTTGCAGGCGCACGTTGTTATCGGTGGTGATCGCCAGAATCAGCGGGTCGACCGCCGGCTTGCCGCGGAAGTAGTCCGGGTTGGCCTTGAAGCGCGCCTGGGCATCTTTCTGATAACGATTGAAGACGAATGGGCCAGTGCCGATAGGCTTGGCGTTGAGGTCTTCAGTTTTACCGGACTTGAGCAACTGGTCGGCGTATTCCTTCGAGTGGATTGAAGAGAATGCCATACCCAGGTCGGCCAGAAACGGAGCTTCCGGGCGGGTCAAGGTAAAGACGACGGTGTGATCGTCGGTCTTTTCTACGCTCTTGAGCAGTTCCTTGAACCCCATGCTTTCGAAGTACGGGTAGCCCACGAGGGACTTGTTATGCCATGGGTGATTCGGGTCCAGCTGGCGCTGGAAGCTCCAAAGCACATCATCGGCATTCAGGTTGCGCGTGGGTTTGAAATAGTCGGTGGTGTGGAACTTGATGTCGTCACGCAGATGGAAGGTGTAGGTCAGGCCATCGGCGCTGATTTCCGGCAGGTCTTTGGCCAGGGCAGGGACCACTTCAGTGGTGCCGGGCTTGAAGTCCACCAGGCGGTTGAACATGGTTTCAGCGGCGGCGTCAGCAGTCACTGCAGTGGTGTACAGGACCGGGTCGAAACCTTCCGGGCTGGCTTCGGTGCAGACCACCAGCGGTTTGGCCGAAACGCCGATCGCCACGCTCAACAGCGCAGCGGCCATGGCGGCTTGTAGTGGGAGCATTTTCATTCAGAGCCCTCTGCAATCGATGGAGCCAGAAAAGCGTAGGCGGCGGGCTCGTCCTGAGCTCGCCGCCTGCCTGGCGCTAATTAAAGGATGTTGAACGGGATGGTGGTAACCAGACGGAACTCTTTGATGCTGCCGTCGGACTGGAACTCGCTGCCACGGTGCTCAACATAGGTTGCGCGCACGGTGGTGGCTTTGAGCGGGCCGCTCTGCAGCGCGTAAGAGGCGCCTACACCGTATTCCTGGTGCTTCTCGCCGTCCTGGGACTGGATGCCGTCATAGGCAAACTTGGCCCGGCCATTGTTGCCGGTGTAGTGGGTACCGTCGATGCCCCAGCCGCGTGCCGAGTAGGCGTTGAACTTCAGGCCGGGTACGCCGTACTCAGCCATGTTGATGGCATAGGCGATCTGGAAGGACTTCTCGTTCGGGCCGTTGAAGTCAGACGTCAGGGAGTTGGCCAGGTAGATACCGTTGGTTTCGTGCAGGTAGTCGAAGTACTCGTTACCGTTCACTTGCTGGTAGCCGAAGGTCAGGCTGTGTGCCTGGTGAGTCAGGCCCAGGGAGAGGGAGAAGGTATCGTTGTCGATTTCCCCCATCTCTTTTTTGCCTTCATCGACAGTCTTGTAGTAGTTGAAGCCGGTGGTCAGGCCCAACTGCTGCGCGTCGCCCAGCTCGTGGGTGGCGCCGAAGTAGTACTGGTTCCAGAAGTCCTTCACGTTGGCGGCGAAGAAGCTGGTTTTCAGGCTTTTCAGCGGCTGGTAGTTCACACCCAGGGTCGACACTTTGTCGGTTTCTGCGCCATTGCCGTATTCGCTACGGAATTTCGACAGGCTTTGCTCGCTACGTGGCGAAACGCGGTCGAACACGCCGCCCTGGAACGACAGGTTGCTGAATTCTTCGCTGTTGAAGCTCACGCCCTGGAAGCTCGAAGGCAGAGCACGGTTGCCGATGGTGTCGACGATGCCGCTGCTGAAGTTCTGGCGACCGGCGGTCAGTGTGGTGTTGGACACGCGGAATTGCACGTTGGCCAGGCCCAGTTTGCTCCACTGGTCTACGGCGTCACCGTTGGAGTCGGCCAGGGTACGGTTGGAGCCGCCTTTGATATCACGCTTGCTGCGATCCAGCACCAGGGCGTTGTACACCGCCACTTCAGTCTTGACCCCTACGGTGCCCTGGGTGAAACCCGAGCTGGCGTTGAGGATGGTGCCCTGCACCCAGTTGGTACGGTTGCGATCGGTCAGGGTCTGGCCGTGCTTCTGGTACGAGAAGGTGCCCCCACGGTATTTGCTTTCATGGGAGTACCAGTTACGCGTGGTGCCGCCCAGGCTGAAATCTTCGATAAAGCCTTTGGCCTCGCTTTGGGCGCTGGTGCCGGCCAGGGTGGTAGGAACGAAGTCCTGGCTTTGCGTTTCAGCGTAGGCGGTGGCCGTGATGCTGCTGATGGCCAAGGCCAGAAGCGCTTTGCTGCTCAGTTTCATGGGTGAAGCTCCTTTGGTTCTCTTTTTTAATGCCGGTCTTTTTGGGTGATCCGGCTATTGGGTGTGGAACTCGTTCAAGCTATTGCAAACGTTTGGCGTAGGAAATTTCCCAACAAAAGCCTGCACGTTTGCCGAGAAGCGTATTTCGCTTCCCGCCATCCGGTTATTTTCTTATGGGTTGATGCTGACGCCCGAGAACACGTTGCGGCCGAAGGGGCTTACCTTGAAGCCTTCGACTTTGGCGCTTAACGGCTGGTTGACCGTCGAGTGGGCGATGGGCGTGATCGGCACCTGCTGCTTGAGCAGCTGCTGCGCCTGTTTGTACAGAACAGTCCTTTGTTCACGGTCGGTCACGACCTTGGCTTGCTTGATCAGCTTGTCGTACGCCGGGTCGCACCACATGGAGTAGTTGTTCCCGCCGATGGCGTCGCAGCTGTAGAGGGTGCCGAGCCAGTTGTCCGGGTCACCGTTGTCGCCGGTCCAACCGATCAGGCTGACATCGTGCTCACCATTCTTGGTGCGCTTGATGTACTCGCCCCATTCATAGCTGACGATCTTGACCTTAAGGCCGATCTTGGCCCAGTCGTTCTGCAGCATTTCCGCCATCAGCTTGGCGTTGGGGTTGTACGGGCGTTGCACTGGCATGGCCCACAGGGTGATCTCGGTGCCTTCCTTGACCCCGGCGGCCTTGAGCAACTGCTTGGCTTTTTCCGGGTCGTAAGCGGCGTCCTTGATGCTGTCGTCGTAGGACCACTGCGTCGGCGGCATGGCGTTGACCGCCAGTTGCCCGGCGCCCTGGTACACAGCATTGAGGATGCTCTGCTTGTTCACCGCCATGTCCAGCGCCTGGCGTACTTCAAGCTGATCGAATGGCTTGTGGCGCACGTTGTAGGAGATATAGCCCAGGTTAAAGCCCGGCTTGGTCAGCAGTTGCAGGTTCGGGTCGGCCTTGAGGGCCTCGACATCGGCAGGGCGTGGATGCAAGGTCACCTGGCATTCGCCGGCCTTGAGCTTCTGTACGCGTACCGAGGCGTCGGTGTTGATGGCGAAGATCAGTTGGTCCAGCTTGACGCGGCTCGGGTCCCAGTACTGTTTGTTGCCCACGTAGCGGATCTGCGAGTCTTTCTGATAGCGCTGGAACACGAACGGGCCAGTCCCGATCGGCTTCTGGTTGATGTCGCTGGGCCGGCCTTGCTTGAGCAACTGCTCGGCGTATTCCGCCGAAAGGATCGCGGCAAAGCTCATGGCGATGTTCTGCACGAACGCGGCGTCGACCGTGTTCAGCGTCATCACCACGGTGTACGGGTCGGTTTTCTCGACCTTGGCGATGTTCTTGTTCAGGCTCATCCCGTTGAAGTATGGAAACTCGGTGGGGTAGGCCTTGCGGAACGGGTGTTCGGGGTCAAGCATGCGGTTGAAGGTGAACAGCACGTCGTCGGCGTTGAAGTCTCGCGTCGGCTTGAATTCCTTGTTGCTGTGGAACTTCACCCCTTCACGTAGGTGGAAGGTGTAGGTCAGGCCATCCGGGGAAATATCCCACTTGGTTGCCAGCCCAGGGACGACGTCCGTCGCGCCTTTTTCGAACTCCACCAAACGATTATACAATGGCTCCGCCGCATCATTGTCGGTAGCGGTGGTGTATTGCGCAGTGTCAAACCCTGCCGGGCTGCCTTCGGAGCAGAACACCAGGCTCTTTTTCTCGGCGGCTTGGCCCATGGTGGCCATGGCCAGCAGGCTGGTGGCAAACAGAGCGGATACAACGGTGGTATGGCGCATGACGATCCCGGTCCTTGTTTGTAGTTATCAACAGCGAGCCTACCTGCTGGCGTGCAGCCAGGCAGACCTCACTGATCCCACACACAGCAAGTGCCCTTCCCAGAGTGATGCCTCTGCTGTCCTACGACCTTATGGGGCGCTGACCTTGCAGTAAATGCGTCAATTCTGACTGACCTTGTAGGCAACGGAGGCACGGGTCGCAGTTCATTGCTGTAAGACGGCAACGCTTGCAAACGTAGTCTGTTTCCGAAGGTCCAGGCGGATGGAATAACGGCGACGTTATGAAACGTCGCCGTTATTGATCCTTACTTGCCGCTGACGCTAACGCCGTAGAAGGAGTTCAAGCCAAACGGGCTGATCTTGAAATCCTGCACGGTATTACGCATGGGTTGATACACCGTCGAGTGCGCGATAGGTGTCATCGGGACTGCATCTTTGAGGATATGTTGCGCCTGCTTATACAGCTCGGTGCGTTTGGCGACATCCGATGTGGCCTTGGCTTCTTTAACGATGCCGTCGAATTTCTTGTCGCACCATTTGGAGAAGTTGTTGCCCGACAGCGAGTCGCAGCCGAACAGCACGTTCAGCCAGTTGTCCGGGTCACCATTGTCGCCGCTCCAGCCAATGATCATGGCCTGGTTCTCGCCGCCTTTGGAGCGCTTGATGTACTCGCCCCACTCGTAGCTGACGATGTTGACCTTCAGGCCGATCTGTTTCCAGTCGTTCTGCAGCATCTCGGCCATCAATTTGGCGTTGGGGTTGTAGGGGCGCTGGACCGGCATGGCCCACAGGGTGATCTCGGTGCCTTCCTTGACGCCAGCGGCCTTGAGCAATTCCTTGGCCTTGGCAGGATCGTACTTGGCATCCTCGATGGTGGTGTCATAGGACCACTGGGTCGGCGGCATGGCGTTGACCGCCAGTTGGCCAGCACCCTGGTACACGGAGTCGATGATCTGCTGCTTGTTCACCGACATGTCCAGGGCTTCACGGACGCGCAGGTCAGCCAGCGGGTTCGCGGCGGTCTGGCCCTTGAGTACAGGCATGACGTTATAGGCGATGTAGCCCAAGTTGAAACCGGCCTGGTGCGGCAGTTTCAGGTCCTTGTCCTCACCCAGCGCCTTGAGGTCGGCCGGACGTGGGAACAGGGTGATCTGGCATTCGTTTTTCTTGAGTTTCTGGATACGCACCGACGGGTCGGTGGTGATAGCGAAGATCAGGTTATCGATCTTCACGTCTTCAGGTTTCCAGTAGTCCTTGTTGCCGGTGTAGCGAATGTTCGAGTCTTTCTGGTAGCTCTTGAACACGAACGGGCCAGTGCCGACCGGCTTCTGGTTGATGTCGGCAGGCTTGCCTTCCTTCAACAACTGCGCAGCGTATTCGGCGGACTGGATCGAGGCGAAGCTCATGGCCAGGTTCTGGATGAACGCGGCGTCCACGGTGCCAAGGGTGAACTTGACGGTGTGGTCATCGATTTTTTCGATGTTCTTGATGTTGGTGTCCATCCCCATGTCCGTGAAGTACGGGAACTCGGTGGGGTAGGCCTTACGGAATGGATCGTCTTTATTGATCATCCGGTTGAAGGTAAACAGTACGTCGTCAGCCGAAAATTCACGAGTTGGCTTGAAGTACGGGGTGGTATGGAACTTGACGCCTTCGCGAAGGTGGAAGGTGTACGTCAGGCCATCCGGGGACACGTCCCAGCTAGTGGCCAGGCCAGGAACGACGGCGGTGCCGCCACGTTCGAACTGGCTCAGACGGTTGAACATGGTTTCGGCCGAGGCATCGAAGTCTGTTCCGGTGGTGTACTGGCCTGGATCAAAACCGGCCGGGCTCCCTTCGGAGCAGAACACCAGGTTAGTTGCCGCAAGGGCTACGGGGGCTGCGGCCATAAGGCCAGCGCTCACTAATAACGGAAGGACTGCGTGTTTAAGCATGTTGGCCTCATGATTTGTTGTCATTTTTGGTGGTGAGGGCGACCTCGTGAGTCGGCCTGCGGATACTTATGCAGGCGCCATACCCAATGCAAGATGCAGAGCGGTTGCAAAGGGAAAACTGTGGTACGAACGTACAGGAATGTCGCAATTATGAAAGTTTCGACACAAAAGTGCCTGTTTGGAGGGTTTTTTCGGTGCAAATGGCGCACCAAAAAAGCCCAGCCGAGGCGTCTAGCGCACTCGGTTGGGGCGCGGCTGTTACTTATCTAGACCCACACCATAGAACGGCGTTAGCCCAAACGGGCTGATCTTGAAGTCACGCACTTGCTTGCGCATAGGCTGGAAAACCGTCGAATTCGCAATAGGCGTTATAGGTACTTGTTCCTTAAGGATTTTCTGTGCCTGCTGATACCACTTGATGCGCTGCTCGCGGTCGCTGCTGACCTTGGCTTGCTGCACCAGCTTGTCATAGGCCGGGTTACACCATTTGGCGTAGTTACTGCCCTTGACCGCAGCACAACTGTAGAGCACGCCCAGCCAGTTATCGGGGTCGCCGTTGTCGCCGGTCCAGCCATAAATCATTGCATCGTGTTCGCCATTTTTGGCGCGCTTGATGTATTCGCCCCACTCATAGCTGACGATGTTGGCCTTTATGCCGACCTTGGCCCAATCCTGTTGAATCATTTGTGCAGACATCCGCGCATTCGGGTTAGAGGCGCGTTGTACGGTCATTGCCCACAGGTTGATGGTGGTACCTGGTGCAACCCCTGCTTCTTTTAGTAGCAACCTTGCCTTGGTCGGGTCGTAGGGGGCGTCCTGGATTTTCGGGTCATAAGACCACTGCGCGGGAGGCAGTGCGTTCTGCGCCAATTGCCCGGCGCCCTGGTACACGGCCTTGATGATTGCGGGCTTGTCGATGGCCATGTCCAGTGCCTGGCGAACCTTGAGTTGATCCAGCGGCGGGTGAGTCACGTTATAGGCCAGGAAGCCCAGGTTGAAGCCCGCTTGTTGCAGTACGCGCAGGTTGGGGTCTTGCTTCATCACCTCGATATCGGCGGGGCGCGGGTAACCGCTGACCTGGCATTCGCCCGCCTTGAGTTTCTGCAGGCGCGCGGCGGCGTCCGGGGTGATGGCGAACACCAGGTTATCGAGCTTCACATCCTCGGGTTTCCAATACTGTTTATTGGCCACATAACGGATCTGCGAGTCTTTCTGGTAGCGCCTGAACACAAACGGCCCGGTGCCGACCGGTTGCTGGTTGATCTGCTCCGCCTTGCCTTCTTTCAACAACTGGGTGGCGTATTCGGCCGATTGCACAGAGGCGAAGCTCATGGCCAGGTTTTGCACGAACGAAGCATCGACCTTGTTCAGGTTGAACCGCACGCTGTGCTCGTCGAGTTTTTCGACGTTCTTGATCGTGGTGTTCAAGCCCATGTCGGTGAAGTAGGGCGACTCTGAGGGGTAGGCCTTGCGAAACGGGCTGTCGGCATCGAGCAGGCGATTAAAAGTGAACAGCACATCATCGGCGTTGAAGTCGCGAGTCGGGGTGAAGAAGTCGGTGGTATGGAACTTGACGCCTTCACGCAGGTGAAAGGTGTAGGTCAGGCCATCCTTGGAAACATCCCAGCTGGTGGCCAGGCCAGGTTCGATTTCGGTACCGCCGCGCTTGAACTGGGTCAGGCGGTTGAACACGGTTTCGGCGGACGCATCGAAATCGGTGCCGCTGGTGTACTGGCTGGGGTCGAAGCCGGCGGGGCTGGCTTCGGAGCAGTAGACCAGGGTGGTGGCGGCTTGGGTCATTGGCATAAAGGCCAGAAGGCTTGCGGCGAGGAGCAGTGGCTTGACGGCGATTCTTTCCATGGAGACCCCTGAAATGGCAGGCAGACCGAAGCTGTCTAAACGAAAACGGCGGTCACCGAGGTTACCGCCGTTCTGGGGCCGCTGATAGGGGAGGCGTGCTTATTTAACTTGGCTTAGGAGTAATTTCTATACGTATAGGCGAGTATTTTTCTATGATGTAACCGTCAGCGTCAATTTCATTGCTGGCGCGGATAGTCATAGTCTTCGATCCTTTTATATTTAGATCTTTAATAGCTTCGATATCGGGAATTGCGTTGATGTCATTAGGATCCTTGATCAATTGAGTGAGGTTGTAGCTATCTTTTGATGCGACGGTTGTGACAGCAGTAGCCGGGTCGTAGTTGATGTAATAGTGTGGGTCGGTTCCGCTGCCGAATACTTCGTTTTTGAAACGAGATGTTCGAAACTCTTCTACAACTGGCGCTGCTAACCACTGATTGGCTAGTTGAGAGATTCGTAATCTTAGTGTCGGGTCAGGAATGAAACTTTCAAGTTTATTGATGTTTTCCTGTTTGATTGAAAACTCCTCTTCTTCTGACGCGATCCTGCCGTTTGAACGTTTGAAAGAGTCCAGTTCCGCGCCGATGTCGAACTCAAGTTTGCTACCGTCTGGCTTTGTAAATGTGAACTTACTACGGGATAAGTCATCGATAAATTGACTTTCATAATTGCTTGTCCCGAATTTATCAGTAGGTAGGTTTGGCGGTAGCGTGGCGTTTTTTGGGTTTTCCTCAGTTGTCCAGGATAATTGAGGCAGGCTTTCACCTTCCTCGTTCAGTTCAAAACCGTAGGTGTACTGATGCCCCTCAGCGTTGAGGTACTTGTCCAGCTTTTCCGTCCCCTTCATCTTGGACCCATCCAGGTTTTCGAAATCCTTCGAGAAGGTAGGCGAGGGGGTGGGTTCTGGGCTTTGCGTCGGTGATACGGAGCGCGGCCACGGCCATTTTATCCCGCCATCGCCCGGTGCACGGGCCCACTCTCCATCACGCCCGGGTGTGATGACCATCAGCCCCGCGCCGTTATCGGGGTTGATGACTTTGGCAAATGCATCGCCGGTCCGGTAACGCCCCGATATCTCAAATACCTTGCTCGTCTCCGTCTCATCGGTAAGGCGCACGAACTGGCGCAACGCTCCCTGGCCGTCAGTTATTCGATAAACGCCCAACGCGTCGCGAGGCGCGTTCTTTATCAGCTGTTCACCCTCCGGGACGGCATATTGCGCCATTGGAATGAGTGAACGGGATCTGGGGAGTGGGGCGTTAACGGAGTCGCTAACCACAGGGGTGCCTGTGGACGGCCCAGGTTGTGGTTCGCGAGCGTTTGCCCTGGGGAGAGGCTGGGGCTTAAGGCGCGGCAGTTCTTTTTCTGGGGGCAGTGCAAAAGGGTCTTCCGGCACAGCACTGGCACCGTAGGAAAACACTGTATTGAGTAAGCCATCGAACGCTTTGGAGGCGCCCTCATCCCGCTCTGTCACGGTGTCGCCAGACGAGGCTTTTTCTGCCCCTAGCGCCACCTCGGTCAACCCGGCCGCCACCGCTGCGGCGGCTACGGGCGCGGCGATGGGGGCGAGTTTGGCCAGCAGGCCGGCGGCTACGGTGATGTCGTTCAGCCAAGTATCGCGAATCACCTCGCTGTTGGACTTGATGACCACATCGGCGTCACTGTTCATCCGCTCTTTGGCGGCCGTCGCCAATGTGGAAAAAACGTCGTCTTTTATGGCAGCGTGGCTGCGGTCAATCGCTGACCCCTTCAACTCACCACTGGCCATTTTCGCCAAGAGGGTGTCCAGGCCATCCTTCTTTTCGCCCACATGGGTGAACCACAGAATGGGCATCAGTACTTTTGCCGCGCGTTCAACAAAGCTCTTGGTCTGGTCCTGGCGATAGATCATCGGGAAGTGAGCCGCCAGTGCTTCGCGTTTCGCAGGGTCCTTGGCTTGCTCGACCAGCCACTGATCCAGCTTCTCCATAGAATCAAAGCGCAAGAATGCTGGTTCGGCGCCCGGTATATAGAGCACTTGCCGGCCACCGTCCCCAGCGCTGAATCGCACGATATCGCTGGACGTAACCCCGTGGAGGCTCAGGGCATGCGCTTGAACGCTGCCGTTTACCGGCACCTTGGCCTGGAGTTGTTTGACGGTAATCGGGGCGTTTTCATCGAGCGTAAGGTTGGACACAGCACCCATCACCAAGCGGTAGTCGTCACGGGTGAACTGGTGCTCGGGCGCTTGCAAGGAACGTTCAAGGGGGGGGCGGCCCTCGGCGCTTTTCAATTGCTTGCGGGCCTGGAAGATGAATTCACCTTTGATCGTCGTCTCATACTCCTCATTATGCGTGCTCCAGAAATGGTCGATCTTCTGGGTCATTTGGGTCTGAAAGTCGGTTTTCCAGCTTTCATGCATCACTTGGGAGGGCTTGAGGTCGATTTGATTATGCTTGCCGTAGCCGCCTTTTTCGCTTTGGCCAGCAGGCTGGGTATACAAACCCGCTTCGAGGTCCAGGTTGCCAGGCACCCGATCGTGCTCGGAGAAGTTTTTCAGCAGGGCGTCGGGCAATCGCAGCGAAGACCAGGGTTCTTGAAAGGTGTGTTCCCAGCCAGTCGCCGTGTCTGCGCTTTCGCCACCTTTGAAACGGTTCAAGTACACGGTGTCGGAGTCGATAGGTTTGCCCGTGAGTTTGAGCAGCAGGTCATCCGCCCACTTTTTGGCCTCTGCCCGCGTATTGGGCAGGTTGTCGGCAACGTCAACTGCCAGGCGCTTGTAAGCCAAGGCTTGTGGTGCGGTGCTGTAGTAGTTGGCGGCGTTGTGTCTTTGCACTTGCAGGGCGTGTGCCGAGCGGCTGCTGGCAGGGCGTAGGCGGTCATCGGCGGGGATAGAGTCGAAGGTGTCCTTGTGTTCCAGGTGCCTTATTTGTGCGCGGGCCTGGGACAGTGTTTTCGGCAGGGAAACACCTTCAAAGTTGGCCACCACCTTTGCGCTGACCTGTATGGCGTCTTTACCCAGCCTCACACGCAAATCACCGTTATTGCCAGGGGCGATAACTTTTGCGGCGTCCAGCAAGGGTCCTGAAATTTGTCCCCAGCCTGATGTATCCGAGAGATGGAAGGTTTTCGTTTTGCCTTCGACCTCGGCGGACAAGGTACCTGTAGACGGGTTGATTGAAAGCAAGGTGTCCGGGGCGAAGTGTTGTTCGTGCAGCCAGCCTTGTACTACGGCGTTTTCCAAATGCATGCGATACAGCCCAAGCCACTGGCCCAGAGTGCTTTGGGGCGGCACGGTTATAAGCCCGGCATTGCCGTGTAACACCTTACGTTGTGCGGCCTCGAGATAGGCCTTGAGCAGTGCTGTTTCGTCGGGTTGGGCGGTTTTTGCAGTGGGCGGTGTCGCCTGCGCTTGAATGGTCGACGTCGAATTGGCCACTACGGGTGGCAGCGATAACCTGTGGGTTGGATTGAGTGACAGGGACATAAATTCGGCTCTCGTTGTATGAATAAATGCCAGCACATCCCTCCCTGGTAGCTATGGCAGTAATAAGTCGTAGAAGCCGGGCACTTGATTCCTACGAGATGTACTGCTGGATATGACATGGCGCTAACGCGCAAAAAAAAAGGCGCAAGCCCCATGGGGTTGCGCCGTTGTCCTGTCTAAAAAAGTTACTGTAAAACTTCGATCACGCCGTCGGCGCTCATGTTGACCTGGCTGGTGCCGGCTTCCACTTCAGGCGTCGGTGCTGAATCGGCCATGGCGGCTTTCATCATCATGCCGCCATTGCGGGCGTAGGGCATCGGGTAGCCATTGGTGTTGAAGTTCAGGTTGACGATCTTGTAGCCCTTGCCACCGAGTGCATCGGTAGCCAGTTGCGCACGCGCCTTGAATGCAGCCACGGCATCTTTGAGCAGCGCATCTTCGCTGGCCTTGCGCGTGGCATCGGCGATGGCGAAGTCCATGCTGTCCATTTTCAGGGTGTTCAACAGCTCGCCGGTGAGTTTGGACAGGGCCGGGAAGTCCGCGCTTTCCATACGCAGTTCTGCACGTTCACGCCAGCCGGTGATCTTCTGGTTCTTGTTGTCGTAGATCGGGTAGCTGTTGCGACTGCCCTGGCGCAAGGTCACGCCTTTGACTTCGCGAGCCTGGCCCAGGGCCTGGTTCAGGGTGGTGGTGATTTCGGCCGCGAGCTTGGCCGGGTCGGCGTTTTGCGATTCGGTGTAAAGGGTGACGATCATCTTGTCGCGGGCCACTTCCTGGCTGACTTCGGCGCGCAGGGAGATCTGGTTGTAATTCAGTGCATCGGCGGCCATGGCCGGCAGGCTGGCCAGGGCGCTGGCGCTGAGGGTGAGAACAACTGCACTGCGAGTGAAACGAGACATGGAAGCTCCTCAGGATATTCGTGTTCGGTAAGACTGTAGACGTAGCCTTGGGGTTCGTCGGGTTTACACAATACAAATAAATTTCAGCGTGGCGTGCGCTACCCTCACGCCACGCGAGGACCCTGTTACAGGGCGGCCCCTTTTGGAGTAAACGTCACAGGCTTGTAGCTGAAATTCCACCATTTGAACGGATGATCGAAAATAGAATACGGGTTGGTCTTCACCGGCTTGAATTCTTTACCCGAAACGCCATCGTCGGGACTGGGATGATCGAAGGTTACAGGGGGTTTGCCGCTTTCGTAGATTGTCTGGTTATCTCCCAGGATCTCTTCGGGGGAGTATCGGGCAGTCAGTTCACCTATATAGCCTTTCACTGGGCGTCCGGTGAGCCGCTGAAATTGAGCGGCGAAGGAATTCTCGCCCTGCGCCCCGGAGTAACAGCTCAGAATGCGAATATTGTCATAGCTCTCCGGGAAGATGCCATTGCGCTTGAGCGTGTTGTACAACCCCTGCGGGGTGTGTTTGCCGCCTTTGTAATAAATATAGGTGCCATCGCCGTGGCCTATGATGTTGAGGCGATGCTCCAGGCCTTTTTTATTCATGTCGGTAAAAACGTGCAGGTTGTCTTCGACTTTGACCAGGTTTTCCTTGGTGCCCGTGAGGGTGACCAACTCACCGTCCGTCGACAGTGTTTCGGTGACCGGCGCCACAGGTTTCGATTCGGGGAGTAAGGAGGCAAAGTCATTGTCGACGTTAAGGTCGACCGAGGGCTTGCCCAGATGGGCATCAGTCACTGGCTGCCCAACGGGGCGTTGCGAACTGGCCGAGGCCCCTTCTTCCACCACTGTACCGGCCTGGGACAGCACGCGTGTGGCTACAGGCAGCGCGGCATTGAGCACGCCAAAAATCAAATGACCGGCGCCGCCGGGTTTGTCTTTGGCCAAATCGTCGGCGCCAATGCCTGCTTCGGTGATACCCGAGGCGATGTAAAGCCCATCCAGCGCCAACGCCACTTCGGGCACGGCGATGGCCACCGGAGCAAAGAGCATCGCGATCATGGCTGCCTTGCTGAGGCCCGACAGGATATTGGCTTTGGTGACGTCGGCATCAGTGGTGATCTGCGACTTGGCGTCGTTGAACGACCGATCATATTGGCGTTGGCTGATCTGTTGAAAGACATCGGCGGTGGCGTCGATATCAGGGCCGGTATTTGAACGCCCGGTGGCGTTGAAGCGCTGGAGGCTCAAGGTCGTTGCAGGAGGCCAGGTACGGTGGTGCGCATATTTGGGCCACACGGCCATCCCTTTGAGCATTTCACGCACGCCGCTTTTGAACGGGCCGCTGCTCAAGTCCTTGAAGGTGAAGTGTCCTTCCAGTGCCTTGAGTTTTTCCGGGTCTGCGGCTTGGCTCGCCAACCACTGCTTCATTTGCTCTACGCTGTCAAAAGCGTGGATTGGCGAAGAGTTGCCCGGGATGACCAGCAGTGTGCGGTTGATCGGTTTGCCATCGGCACCCTGGCGGGTGTTTTTGTCGGTGATCACCATCAGGTCAGTGGATTTGTATTGCCCTACGCTCAACAGGCCTACGTCTAGTCCAGGATCAGGCAGCGTCGGGCGTGTGAGGTCGTTGAACTGCGTATCGGCCCAGGCCAGGGTGTTGCCAGGCAGCCCCGCTGCGCGCAGGACCAGTTGTTTGTCTTCCTGCGTCAGGCTGCCCTCCTGATGTTGCGAGTGTGCAGCTTTGACGAGTGCTGCCTTGACCACGATAGGGTATTGACGGTCGTGCTTGTCCCAGAAGTCGTTAAGGAACTCGATGTAGGGGCGCTGGAAGTCAGTGGCCCAGACTTGCTCCTTGAAGTCCTTTGGCGATACTGACAGCTGGGTTGAAGGCGCATAGACCTGCGGGGTGCCGGGCGTGGAGGCGGTATAAATGCCTTGGTAGGTGTGGGTAATGTGGGCCGACTCGCGATTGGGGTTGAATCGGTCGGCGACGTCGAATACGCCTGGTGCAATATGGGGCAGGTCATCGACCAGCCTCACTGCTGGGCCGCCGACATAATGAGGAACCAGCGCCCCTCTTCCTTCGGGCGTGGTCTGGCTGTTTTTTACCAGGGCGTCCGTCAGCGTAATCTGTTCGACCAGCTTGGCTGGGTAGGGCGGCTTGCCGGTAGTGTTGTAATTGAACGTCGTCAGATACGTTCTGTCCGGGTCGATGTCCAGGTTCCACTTGTCTTTGAACAGTTGCTTGACCGTCTGCGCGGCATCTTGCGTTACCGACTTGAAGGCCAAGGCCAGGTTCTCGGCATTGCTGGCGCTGTCGATATTGATCCCCACATCCACGGGTACAATTGTTTTGTCATGGGCTCCCACCGTCTTGCCGGGATCGTGGTTCACGCTGACGAGTTCGTAACCGTCACCACCGTTATTGGATAAATCCCTGCGCACGCTTTCCACGAGGTATTGCTCGTTGTTCGGGCTCTGGTCTATCGCACGTCGCTGGCGGCTAAGAGTGGCACCTGATGGCGGTTCAGCGGTGTAGGGCCTTTGAGTGGGGAGTGCGTTATTCATCTGCATGAAAGCGTTCCTGAGTGGCGAGGCATGATAATGCCCATCGGTGGGAGGTAGGCCTCTGGGTGGTCCGATGCTCACCTTGGTTCCTGTAAGTAATGCGCCAAATTATTTAGGCAGGAGAAGGCAGCGCTGTGGCGGTTTGCCGCATAAGCCCTGTCATCCTCGTGTCTTGGTTATACTCGGTGCGATATACCCGCAGCGCTCATCAGGAGAGCTCATGCTCGCCGCCGTAAAACTGACTTCCGCCACTCGCCAGAACCTTTGGCGCCTGACGTTCATTCGCACCCTGGTACTGGCCGCACAGGCCGGTTCCGTCGGGCTTGCCTATTGGTTCGACCTGCTGCCGCTGCCCTGGCTGCAACTGGCCGTGACCCTGGGTTTTTCCACCGTATTGTGTGTGTTCACCGCCATTCGATTGCGTACCACTTGGCCGGTGACCGAGTTGGAATACGCCCTGCAACTGGCCTGTGACCTGTTTATCCACAGCGTGTTGCTGTACTTCTCCGGCGGCTCCACCAACCCCTTCGTCTCGTATTACCTGGTGCCCCTGACCATCGCCGCCGTCACCCTGCCGTGGCGCTATTCGGTGGTGCTGTCGGGCATTGCACTGACGCTGTACACCCTGCTGTTGGCGCAGTTCTACCCCTTGCAGACGTTCCCCATCGCCCGGGAAAACCTGCAGATCTACGGGATGTGGTTGAGCTTCGCCCTGTCTGCGGCAGTCATCACCTTCTTTGCCGCGCGCATGGCCGAAGAACTGCGCCGCCAGGAAGAACTGCGCGCTATTCGCCGTGAAGAAGGCCTGCGTGACCAGCAGTTGCTGGCTGTCGCCACCCAGGCCGCAGGCGCTGCCCATGAGTTGGGCACGCCGCTGGCGACCATGAGCGTGCTGCTCAAGGAAATGACCCAAGACCATCACGACCCGGCCCTGCAGGACGATTTGAGCGTGCTGCAGGAACAGGTCAAGCAGTGCAAGCTGACGTTGCAGCAACTGGTGCGCGCCGCCGAAGCCAATCGCCGTCTGGCGGTCGAAATGCAGGACGTCACCCAGTGGCTCGATGAGGCGCTCAACCGCTGGCACCTGATGCGTCCCGAAGCCAGTTACCGTTTCAACCTGCTGGGCCAAGGAAGCGTGCCGCGCATGGCGCCACCGCCGGACCTGACCCAGGCGCTGCTCAACTTGCTGAACAATGCAGCCGACGCTTGCCCTGAAGGCCTCGGCGTGCAGTTGGACTGGGACGCGGAAAACGTCACCATCAGCATTCGTGACCACGGCGCGGGCGTGCCGTTGGCCATTGCCGAGCAGATCGGCAAACCCTTCTTTACCACCAAGGGCAAAGGCTTCGGCCTGGGCCTGTTTTTGAGCAAGGCCAGCGTGACCCGCGCGGGCGGCTCAGTGAAGCTCTATAGTCATGAGGAAGGCGGCACGCTCACCGAGCTGCGCCTGCCCCGTGTCGCACGAGGAGATATCGATGAGTGACGAGATCCAAGTCGAAGGCGAAGAACTGCCGCACCTGTTGCTGGTAGATGACGACGCGACCTTTACCCGCGTGATGGCGCGCGCCATGAGCCGGCGCGGTTTTCGCGTCAGCACCGCAGGTTCTGCCGAAGAAGGTCTGACCATCGCCCAGTCCGACCTGCCGGACTACGCCGCCCTAGACCTGAAAATGGACGGCGACTCGGGCCTGGTACTGCTGCCCAAGCTGCTGGAACTCGACCCGGAAATGCGCGTGGTGATCCTCACCGGTTACTCCAGCATCGCCACCGCCGTCGAGGCGATCAAGCGCGGCGCCTGCAATTACCTGTGCAAACCCGCGGATGCCGACGACGTGCTGGCCGCCTTGCTGTCCGAGCATGCCGACCTCGACACCCTGGTGCCGGAAAACCCGATGTCGGTGGACCGCCTGCAGTGGGAACACATCCAGCGCGTGCTGACCGAACACGAAGGCAACATCTCCGCCACCGCCCGCGCTTTGGGCATGCACCGCCGCACCTTGCAGCGCAAGCTGCAAAAGCGCCCGGTACGACGCTGAACGGCGACTGAACAACCCGCTTCAGGCTGCACGGACGCACGAACCGATCACCTATGATCGGTTCAAACGCCTGTCACTTTTTCCTACCGAGCCTGAACGATGAATCAGAACGCTGAATACCGCGCGGTCAACGATGCGGTGCGTGGGCAATTCTTCCGCCGAACCTGGGCGATGATCACACCCTATTGGCGCAGTGAAGAGAAGGGCAGGGCCTGGCTGCTGCTGGCCGCAGTGATTGGCCTGTCGCTGTTCAGCGTGGCGATCTCCGTGTGGATCAACCACTGGTACAAAGACTTCTACAACGCCCTGGAGAAGAAAGACACCGCGGCCTTCTGGCAACTGATTGGCTATTTCGGCGGGATCGCGGCGGTGGCGATACTCGGCGCGGTGTACCGCCTTTACCTGACCCAGATGCTGACGATCCGCTGGCGCGCCTGGCTCACCGAAAAACACTTCAGCCGTTGGCTGGCCCACAAGAATTATTACCAGCTGGAGCAGGGCGGCTACACCGATAACCCGGACCAGCGGATTTCCGAAGACCTCAACAACTTCACGTCCGGTACCTTGAGCCTGGGCCTTGGGTTGCTGCGTAACGTGGTCAGCCTGGTGTCATTCTCGATCATCCTGTGGGGCGTCTCGGGTAGCATCGAAGTGTTCGGCGTCACCATCCCCGGTTACATGTTCTGGTGTGCACTGCTGTACGCCGCGGTGGGCAGTTGGCTGACGCACTTGATCGGCCGGCGCTTGATCAGCCTCAGCAATCAACAGCAACGCTTCGAAGCGGACCTGCGTTTTTCCATGGTTCGGGTGCGCGAGAATGCCGAAAGTATTGCCCTGTACAACGGCGAGCCGAATGAAAGGCAGCGCCTGAGTTCGCGCTTCGGCAAGGTCTGGCAGAACTTCTGGGACATCATGAAAGTATCCAAGCGCCTAACCTTTTTCACGGCCGGCTACAGCCAGATCGCGATCATCTTCCCCTTTATCGTCGCCGCGCCGCGCTACTTCACTGGCAAGATCGAGCTGGGCGAGCTGATGCAAATCAACTCGGCGTTCGGCAACGTGCAAGAGAACTTCAGTTGGTTTATCAACGCCTATTCGGAACTGGCGACATGGCGCGCCACCAGCGACCGTCTGCTGAGTTTCCAGCAGGCCATGAGCGACAACGAGCAACGTACGCCGGCGATCGACGTGCGCCCTGAAGGCGAGCGCCTGGTGATCAAGGACTTGGGCATGGACCTGGCCGACGGCCGTCACCTGCTCACCGATGCCGACATGACCGTGGAGCCTGGCGAGCGCGTCATGCTCAGCGGGCGTTCCGGCAGCGGCAAGAGCACTTTGCTGCGGGCGATGGGGCATCTGTGGCCTGCCGGTCATGGCAGCATTCGCTTACCGGCGACGCGCTATCTGTTCCTGCCACAGAAGCCTTACTTGCCGATTGGTACGCTCAAGGCCGTGTTGAGTTATCCACAGGACGACAGCGTCTATCCGGTAGAACGTTATGCACAGGTCCTGGAGACTTGCCGCCTGCCGCACCTGGTCAATCGCCTGGATGAAGCCAACCACTGGCAACGCATGCTCTCGCCGGGTGAGCAACAGCGCCTGGCCTTTGCCCGTGCGCTGTTGTTTGCACCGCGATGGCTGTACATGGATGAGGCAACCTCGGCCATGGATGAAGAAGACGAAGCAACCTTGTACCAGGCGTTGATCGATGAGTTGCCGGGGTTGAGCATCGTCAGCGTCGGCCACCGCAGCAGCCTCAAGCGCTTTCATGGGCGACATGTGCGCATTGACGGTGGGCGGTTGCAGGAACAACAACTTACTTGAGCGCCTGCTCGCTCAATGTGGGAGCCGGGCTTGCCCGCGATGGCGGAGTGTCTGAGGCAGGTGTGTCAACGGGCACACCGCTATCGCAGGCAAGCCAGCTCCCACAGGGGCATGGTGTTGTCTGATGGTTCAGGCACCCAACAAAAAGCCCGGCTGATCATCGATCAGCCGGGCTTTTTTATTGCCCGAAGATGACTTACTTCTTCAAGCCGTAATGCTCATCCAACATGCCTGGAGCGTTCGGCGTCTTTGGCGCGTAGTCCCGTGGTGGCTCCTGGTTTTCCCGAGGCGGGGTCAGGCGTTCCCGTGGGGTTTGCGGTGCATCGGAATGCAGCGCGGCCAGCAGGCGCTGGCGGGTGATGTCGTCGAGGGCCAGGCGGTTAGCGCCATCGGCGAGGTGATCCTGTACTTCCTGGTAGCTCTGGGTGAGCTTCTTGACCAGGGTCGCGGTGCTGTTGAAGTGGGTAACAACCTCGTTCTGATAACTGTCAAAACGTTCCTGAATGTCATCCAGCTGACGCTGCGTGCGGTTAGGCGCGGCATTCGGCAGCAGGCGGGCAACCAGGAAACCAATGGCGACACCGGCAACCAGGGCAAGAGTCGGCAACAACCAAACTAAGAGCGAGTGTTCCACGAGTCCTTCCTCTATAAACGGCTTTGCTTTACGTTAACGGCTCAAACCTGCGCTGTATACCGCGATTAAGCTCGCAATGATGCCATGCACAGACTTTTAGCTAGACGAGTCGACCCCTTGAGAGGTCACGGAGTTCATCCTTGCTCATGCGTGAAACCCCCGTTTTGATCGATGGCCCGGTGGGCCAATTGGAAGCCTTGTACCTGGATCACCCCGAACCACGTGGCCTGGCGCTGGTTTGCCACCCTAACCCCGTGCAGGGTGGGACCATGCTCAATAAAGTCGTCTCGACCCTGCAACGCACTGCCCGCGATGCGGGTTTGATTACTTTGCGTTTCAATTACCGTGGTGTGGGTGCCAGCGCCGGTACTCACGATATGGCCACCGGTGAGGTCGACGATGCTGAAGCGGCCGCCACCTGGCTGCGGGAAAAACACCCGGACCTGCCGATCACCTTGCTGGGTTTTTCTTTCGGTGGGTATGTGGCCGCCAGCCTCGGCGGCCGCCTGGAAGCCAAAGGTGAAAAGCTCGCACACCTGTTCATGATTGCCGCTGCGGTGATGCGCCTGCGCGATACCGACGCGTTACCGCTGGGCTGCCCGTTGACCCTGATCCAACCGGAAAGCGACGAAGTGGTTGACCCGCAGCTGGTGTACGACTGGTCCGCCGCCCTCAAACGCCCCCATGAGTTGCTGAAAGTGGCAGAATGCGGACACTTTTTCCACGGCAAGCTGACCGATCTCAAGGATCTGGTGCTGCCACGCCTTTCGAATTGATGACAAGCGATCACCCATGACGACCCGTACCCGTATCCTCACCGGCATCACCACCACCGGCACGCCGCACCTGGGCAACTACGCCGGTGCGATTCGCCCGGCGATCCTCGCCAGCGAAGACGCGAATGCCGATTCCTTCTACTTCCTGGCCGACTACCACGCCCTGATCAAATGCGATGACCCGCAGCGCATCCAGCGCTCGCGTATGGAAATCGCCGCGACCTGGCTGGCCGGTGGCCTGGATGTGAACCGGGTGACCTTCTACCGCCAGTCGGACATCCCGGAAATTCCGGAGCTGACCTGGCTGCTGACCTGCGTTGCCGCCAAGGGCCTGCTCAACCGCGCCCATGCCTACAAGGCCTCGGTGGACAAGAACGTGGAGAACGGCGAAGACCCGGATGCGGGGATCAGCATGGGCCTGTACAGCTACCCGGTGCTGATGGCAGCGGACATCCTGATGTTCAACGCGCACAAGGTGCCGGTGGGCCGCGACCAGATCCAGCACGTGGAAATGGCCCGCGACATCGGCCAGCGCTTCAACCACCTGTTCGGCAACGGTAAAGAATTCTTCACCATGCCCGAGGCGTTGATCGAAGAAAGCGTGGCCACCTTGCCAGGCCTGGATGGTCGCAAGATGTCCAAGAGCTACGACAACACCATCCCGTTGTTCACCAGCGCCAAGGACATGAAGGACGCGATCTCGCGGATCGTCACCGACTCGCGCGCGCCAGGCGAAGCCAAGGACCCGGACAATTCGCACCTGTTCACCCTGTACCAGGCGTTCGCGACCAAGGCCCAGGAAGCCGAATTCCGTGGTCAGTTGCTAGAAGGCCTGGGCTGGGGCGAGGCGAAGAACCGTCTGTTCCAACTGCTCGACGGCCAGCTCGGCGAAGCGCGCGAGCGTTACCATCAACTGATGGCGCGCCCATCGGACATGGAGGACCTGCTGCAGGTCGGCGCCAAGAAGGCCCGCGCTGTGGCGGCACCGTTCCTGGCCGAGCTGCGTGAAGCGGTGGGCCTGCGTTCGTTCGTCAACCAGGCGGCGGCGCCGGTCGCCACCAAGAAAAAAGCAGCGAGGGCTGCACGGTTTGTGAGCTTCCGTGAAGACGATGGCAGCTTCCGCTTCCGCCTGCTGGCCGCTGATGGCGAGCAACTGCTGCTGTCGCGCAACTTTGCCGATGGCAAAGCAGCCGGCGCGGTGACCAAGCAACTGCAAAGTGGTGATGCGCTGGACGTGCGCGCCGAGGCCCTGGGCTTCAGCGTATGGCTGGACGGCGCCGCAGTCGCTGACAGCGCCGAGTACGCCGATCAAGCATCGCGTGACGCGGCCATCGAAGCCTTGCGCGCTGCGTTAACCCCAATCGAGGATTAACCCGACCAAGGGTTGATTGCCATTATCCAGGGCCGTCGTTACAGTGTCGGCCCGTTTTTGTTGCCTTGCTAACGAAATTATGACGCCCCTAGAACGATATCAAGCTGATCTGAAACGCCCCGAGTTCTTCCACGACGCGGCCCAGGAAAATGCCGTGCGTCATTTGCAGCGCCTGTACGAGGACCTCGTGGCCGCGTCGCAAAGCAAGCCAGGGATGTTCAGCAAGCTGTTTGGCAAGAAAGACCACACGCCGGTCAAGGGCCTGTATTTCTGGGGCGGCGTGGGCCGTGGCAAGACTTACCTGGTAGACACCTTCTTTGAAGCGCTGCCGTTCAAGGAAAAGGTGCGTACGCACTTCCACCGCTTCATGAAGCGCGTGCACGAAGAGATGAAGACCCTGCCGGGCGAGAAAAACCCGCTGACCATCATCGCCAAGCGTTTCTCCCAAGAGGCCCGGGTGATCTGCTTCGATGAATTCTTCGTCTCCGACATCACCGACGCCATGATCCTTGGCACGCTGATGGAAGAACTGTTCAAGAACGGTGTGACCCTGGTGGCCACGTCGAACATCGTGCCCGATGGCCTGTACAAGGACGGCCTGCAACGTGCGCGCTTCCTGCCGGCCATTGCGCTGATCAAGCAGAACACCGATATCGTCAACGTCGACAGCGGCGTCGACTACCGCTTGCGTCACCTGGAGCAAGCCGAGCTGTTCCACTTCCCGCTCAACGAAGCGGCGCACGAAAGCCTGAAGAAAAGCTTCCGTGCGCTGACGCCGGAATGCACGCAAGCGGTGGAAAACGACAAGCTGATGATCGAGAACCGCGAAATCATCGCGCTGCGCACCTGCGATGACGTGGCCTGGTTCGAGTTCCGCCAACTGTGCGACGGGCCACGCAGCCAGAACGATTACATCGAGCTGGGCAAGATCTTCCACGCCGTGATCTTGAGTGGTGTGGAACAGATGGGCGTGACCACCGACGATATCGCCCGACGGTTCATCAACATGGTCGATGAGTTCTACGACCGTAACGTCAAGCTGATCATCTCGGCGGAAGTCGAACTCAAGGACCTCTATACCGGCGGCCGCTTGAATTTCGAATTCCAGCGCACCCTGAGCCGTTTGCTGGAAATGCAGTCCCACGAGTTCCTGTCGCGCGGGCACAAGCCTTAATCAATCTCCGGCTCAATGGAGATCTAATGTGGGAGCCGGGCTTGCCCGCGATGGGGGTGTATCAGCCAACTATAGGCTGGCTGATACACCGTCATCGCAGGCAAGCCAGCTCCCACAATGGTTTGTGTTGGTCTGAGGTCAGGCGGCTTGCTGGAATTGCTGCCTGTACTGGTTCGGCGACAACTCCGTGTGCTGCCTGAACAACCGCGCAAAGAAACTCGCATCGTCGTAACCCACCTCGTAGCTGATGGTCTTGATGCTCTTGC
This sequence comes from Pseudomonas sp. GW821-FHT07B01, assembly GCF_059419065.1. NCBI lineage: Bacteria > Pseudomonadati > Pseudomonadota > Gammaproteobacteria > Pseudomonadales > Pseudomonadaceae > Pseudomonas > Pseudomonas sp. GW821-FHT07B01. The sequence goes on from NZ_JBWKRA010000010.1 coordinate 69,405, forward strand.
GGCTGCCCGAGAGCAGGCCCTTGGCGGTCTCGATGCGCAGGCGTTGCAGGTAATGCAGCGGCTTGTCACCGGTCGCGGTCTGGAAGCGGCGCATGAAGTTGCGGATGCTCATGCCGTGTTCCCGGGCGACGTCTTCAAAGCGGAATTTGTCGGCAAAGTGCTCTTCAAGCCAATGCTGGATCTGCAGGATGATCACGTCCTGATGCAGCTTCTGCCCGCCAAACCCGATCCGCCCCGGTGAATAGTTGCGCTGCACCTCATAGAGAATGTCGCGGGCCACCGCCTGGGCGATGTTGGCGCCGCAGAAGCGTTCGATCAGGTAGATATAAAGGTCGCAGGCCGACGTGGTGCCACCGGCGCAATACAGGTTATCGGCATCCGTGAGGTGCTTGTCCTGATTGAGCTGCACCTTGGGGAAACGCTCGCTGAAGGCATTGAAGAAGCGCCAGTAGGTGGTCGCCTCCTTGCCATCGAGCAGCCCGGCTTCGGCCAGCCAGAACACCCCGGTGGCCTCGCCGCAGAGTACGGCGCCGCGGGCGTGCTGTTCGCGCAGCCACGGCAGCACTTGCGGGTAGCGCGAGCACAGGGCATCGAAGTCGTCCCAGAAAGCTGGCAGCACAATGATGTCGGCGTCTTCGAGGCCGCCGTCCACCGGCATGATCACATCGCTGAAGCTGCGCACGGACTGGCCGTCGGGGCTGACCAGGCGCGTTTCGAACCCTGGAGTCAGGCCCAGGCCTTGCTGTTTGCCATGGCGCAGGCTGGCGAGATGGAAGAAATCCTTGGCTTGCATGAGGGTTGAAGCGAATACCCGATCAATGGCCAAAATGCTGACGCGCCGCAACGGCGTGGAGATTTGGTTAGACATAATTTCATTTATTCTTATAGGGGAAAGTGGTCACCAGACGGCTGGATCGTCTTATTTTTTGTCGCATGTGTCCAGTGTCCCGTGACGCCTTCGGGGCATAGGCTCTGTGGGCTCGTCCTTGTCCGACAATCCACGCAGGTGACCCATGATCCCCAGAACCTTGTTCAGCTCGGAGCACGAACTCTTCCGTGAGAGCGTGCGCACCTTTCTCGAAAAGCACGCCGTGCCCTTCCATGGGCAATGGGAAAAGCAGGGCTATATCGAACGTAACCTGTGGAACCAGGCGGGGGAGGCGGGCATGTTGTGTTCCCACCTGCCAGAGGAATATGGCGGGCTGGGCGCGGATTTTCTCTACAGCGCGGTGGTGATCGAAGAAGTCAGCCGCCTGGGTTTGACCGGCATCGGCTTTTCCCTGCACTCGGATATCGTCGCGCCTTACATCCTGCATTACGGCAGTGAAGCACTGAAGCACAAGTACCTGCCCAAGTTGATCTCCGGGGAGATGGTCACGGCCATTGCCATGACCGAGCCGGGCGCCGGTTCTGACCTGCAAGGGGTCAAGACCAGCGCAGTGCTGGACGGCGATGAGTATGTGATCAACGGCTCCAAGACCTTTATCACCAACGGCTACCTGGCTGATCTGGTGATTGTCGTCGCCAAGACCGATCCCAAGGCGGGCGCCAAGGGCACCAGCCTGTTCCTGGTGGAAGCCGACACGCCGGGCTTCGACAAGGGCAAGCGCCTTGAGAAAGTCGGCATGAAGGCGCAGGACACCTCGGAGCTGTTCTTCCAGGATGTGCGCGTGCCCAAGGAAAACCTGCTGGGCCAGGCGGGCATGGGCTTTGCCTACCTGATGCAGGAACTGCCACAAGAACGCCTGACCGTGGCGATTGGCGCGCTGTCTTCAGCCGAAGCGGCGTTGCAATGGACCCTCGAGTACACGCGAGAGCGCAAGGCGTTCGGCAAGGCGATTGCCGATTTCCAGAACACCCGGTTCAAGCTGGCGGAGATGGCCACCGAGATTCAGATTGGCCGCGTGTTTGTCGATCAGTGCATGGCCTTGCATCTGGAAGGCAAGCTGGACGTGCCCACAGCGGCGATGGCCAAGTACTGGGCCACGGACCTGCAATGCAAGGTGCTCGATGAGTGCGTGCAGTTGCATGGCGGCTACGGCTTCATGTGGGAATACCCGATTGCCCGGGCCTGGGCGGATGCGCGGGTGCAGCGCATTTATGCGGGGACCAATGAGATCATGAAAGAGATCATTGCGCGGGCGCTTTGATTGTTAGGTGCTCTTGATTGATCGTTCCCACGCTCCGCGTGGGAACGCCTCATGTGACGCTCCGCGTCACGACTCTGAAAGCGGACGCAGAGCGTCCGAGGCGGCATTCCCACGCAGAGCGTGGGAACGATCAGTGCGGATCAATCAAGGTGCTGGATTCGGATGATCCTTCTGAATCGCCTCAATCCCTTCCAGCACCTCTTTCGACAATTTCAGTTCGGCACTGGCGATGTTGCTGTCCAGTTGTTCCAGTGATGTGGCCCCAATGATATTGCTGGTCACAAACGGCTGCTGTGTCACAAACGCCAGCGCCATCTGCGCCGGGTCCAGGCCATGCTCGCGCGCCAACGCCACATACCGGCTGCACGCCGCTTCCGATTGCGGGTTGAAGTAGCGGCTGAAGCGGCTGTACTCGGTCAGGCGCGCCTTGGCCGGGCGAGCGCCATTTTCGTACTTGCCACTGAGCATGCCGAACGCCAAAGGCGAATAGGCCAGCAAGCCGCACTGCTCACGAATGGCAACCTCCGCCAGGCCCACTTCAAAGCTGCGGTTGAGCAGGTTGTAGGGGTTCTGGATCGACACTGCACGTGGCCAGCCGCGGGCTTCGGCCAGGGCGAGGAACTTCATGGTGCCCCACGGCGTTTCGTTGGACAGGCCAATGTGGCGGATCTTGCCGGCCTTTACCTGTTCATCCAGGGCTTCGAGCGTTTCCTCCAGTGGGGTGAGGTCGTCTTCGTCCTTGTGCTTGTAGCTCAACTGGCCGAAGAAGTTGGTGCTGCGCTCCGGCCAGTGCAGTTGGTAGAGGTCGATCCACTCGGTCTGCAGGCGCTTGAGGCTGGCGTCGAGGGCTGCGCCAATGTGCTTGCGGTTGTGGCGCAGGTGGCCATCGCGGATATAGTCGATGGTGTTGCCGGGGCCGGCGATTTTGCTGGCAAGGATCCAGTCGGCGCGGTCACCACGGCTTTTGAAGTAGTTGCCGATGTAGCGCTCGGTGGTGGCGTAGGTGTCGGCCTTGGGCGGCACCGGGTACATTTCTGCAGTGTCGAGGAAGTTGATCCCCGCGGCCTTGGCCCGTTCGATCTGCGCGAAGGCCTCTGCCTCGCTGTTCTGCTCGCCCCAGGTCATGGTGCCCAACGCGATCGCGCTGACATTCAGATCGGTGCGGCCCAGCTGTCGGTAATCCATCGGGTACTCCTTCGGGGTAAAACAATCATAAAAGCAGGTTGAATTTTTTTTCGCAATCTGCATAATTGCCCACCTCTTTCTGCAGTGGAAGTGATGCGCCGCCTGCCGAAGAATCTTGCCGTTGAACGGACGCGCCGACCCGAGCCCCCGATAGCGTCTGTATCCGGCTGCCTTTGACCTTGTCAAAGTACGCACTATTCAGTAAGATCCGCCGTCTAAATTTACAGGCGGCCCCTGAGGCTATTAAAGAATGACAACTTTTACTGCAAAACCGGAAACAGTTCAGCGCGACTGGTTTGTCGTCGACGCCGCTGGTCAGACCCTGGGTCGTCTGGCCACTGAAGTCGCCAGCCGTCTGCGTGGCAAGCACAAGCCTGAATACACCCCGCACGTTGATACCGGCGACTACATCGTCATCATCAACGCTGAGCAGGTTCGTGTAACCGGCAACAAAGCAAGCGACAAAATGTACTACCGTCACTCCGGTTTCCCAGGCGGTATCAAGTCTTCCAACTTCGAAGGCCTGATTGCCAAGAAGCCTGAAGCCCCGATCGAAATCGCGGTCAAAGGCATGCTGCCTAAGGGCCCACTGGGTCGCGATATGTTTCGCAAGCTGAAAGTCTATGCGGGCGCTGTACACCCTCATGCTGCTCAGCAGCCCCAAGAACTGAAGTTTTAACGGAATAGTTCATTATGTCGGCGACTCAAAATTACGGCACTGGCCGTCGCAAAACCGCAACCGCACGCGTTTTCCTGCGTCCGGGCACTGGTAACATCTCGATCAACAACCGCTCCCTGGACAACTTCTTCGGTCGCGAAACTGCCCGCATGGTAGTTCGTCAGCCGCTGGAATTGACCGAGACCGTTGAAAAGTTCGACATCTACGTCACCGTTATCGGTGGCGGTGTAAGTGGTCAAGCTGGCGCAATCCGCCACGGTATCACTCGCGCTCTGATGCAGTACGACGAAACCCTGCGTGGCGCTCTGCGCAAAGCTGGCTTCGTGACTCGCGATGCTCGTGAAGTTGAACGTAAGAAAGTCGGTCTGCGTAAAGCGCGTAAGCGTCCGCAGTACTCGAAGCGTTAATTCGCTTTACGTTCCACAAAAACGCCCAGCCTCCTCACGGAGCTGGGCGTTTTTTATTGCCTGCGATTTATGCACATTTTTCGCCGTGACAACTTGCCACATCCGTAGACCCCCTATACTACAAGGCCTGGAGGCGGAGCCCCGGGCAATTCCCTTGTCATACGTGGGGCTTTTCATTACCATCCGTCAAAATTTTTATAAGTAAAGATTCAACACTTAGTAGACGCCTGATTTAACAGGCCAAAAAGCTGATGGGAGAGGACTGAATGAGCAATGACGGCGTGAATGCAGGCCGGCGTCGCTTCTTGGTAGCAGCCACATCCGTGGTGGGTGCTGCAGGAGCGGTGGGGGCTGCGGTCCCGTTCGTGGGGTCATGGTTTCCCAGTGCCAAGGCGAAAGCCGCAGGTGCACCGGTGAAGGTGAATGTCAGCAAGATCGAGCCAGGCCAGCAGATGATTGCTGAGTGGCGCGGCCAGCCGGTTTTCATTGTTCGTCGTACCGAGGAAATCCTGGGGAATCTGAAGAAGATCGAAGGCCAGCTGTCTGACCCGACGTCCGAAAAGTCCGACCAGCCCGCCTACGCCAAGAACGAAGCGCGTTCGATCAAGCCAGAGATTCTGCTGCTGGTTGGTCTGTGTACCCACTTGGGTTGTTCACCTACCTTCCGCCCGGAAGTGGCGCCTGTCGACTTGGGCAAAGACTGGGTCGGCGGTTATTTCTGCCCGTGCCACGGTTCCCACTATGACCTCGCCGGCCGCGTCTACAAATCCCAGCCCGCGCCCCTGAACCTGCCGGTTCCTCCTCACAATTACGAATCTGACGACATCATTGTCATTGGCCTCGACAAGGAGAACGCGTGATGAGCAAGTTCATGGATTGGGTGGATGCGCGCTTCCCCGCCACTAAAATGTGGGAAGACCATCTCAGCAAATATTACGCGCCGAAAAACTTCAACTTCTTCTACTTCTTCGGCTCCCTGGCCTTGTTGGTGCTGGTCAACCAGATCGTCACCGGCGTGTGGTTGACGATGAGCTACACGCCGTCGGCGGAAGAGGCGTTTGCCTCTGTTGAATACATCATGCGTGATGTCGAGTACGGCTCGATCCTGCGCCTGCTGCACTCCACCGGTGCGTCGGCGTTCTTTATCGTCGTCTACCTGCACATGTTCCGCGGCCTGCTCTACGGCTCGTACCAGAAGCCTCGTGAGCTGGTGTGGGTCTTCGGCATGTTGATCTATCTGGCACTGATGGCCGAAGCCTTTATGGGCTACCTGCTACCTTGGGGCCAGATGTCGTACTGGGGCGCCCAGGTGATCATCTCGCTGTTCGGCGCAATCCCGGTGATCGGCAACGACCTGACCCAGTGGATTCGTGGTGACTACCTGATCTCCGGCATTACCCTGAACCGCTTCTTCGCCCTGCACGTGGTTGCCTTGCCGATCGTGATCCTGGGCCTGGTGGTCTTGCATATCCTGGCGCTGCACGAAGTGGGTTCCAACAACCCGGATGGCGTGGACATCAAGAAGCACAAGGACGAGAACGGCATCCCGCTGGATGGCATTCCGTTCCACCCGTACTACACCGTGAAAGACATTGTCGGCGTGGTCGTGTTCCTGTTTGTGTTCTGCTCGATCGTGTTCTTTTTCCCGGAGATGGGTGGTTATTTCCTGGAGAAGCCTAACTTCGAACAGGCCAACGCCTTCAAGACACCTGAGCACATTGCCCCGGTCTGGTACTTCACGCCGTTCTACGCGATCTTGCGCGCGATCCCCGACAAACTCATGGGCGTGATCGCCATGGGCGCGGCCATCGCGGTGCTGTTCGTGCTGCCGTGGCTCGACCGTAGCCCGGTCAAGTCAATGCGCTACAAAGGCTGGCTGAGCAAGATCTGGCTGTGGGTGTTCTGCATTTCGTTCGTGATCCTGGGTGTGTTGGGTGTATTGGCGCCCACCCCTGAGCGGACGTTGCTGTCGCAGGTCTGCACCTTCCTGTACTTCGCCTACTTTATTCTGATGCCGTTCTATACCCGGCTCGAGAAGACCAAACCGGTTCCGGAAAGGGTGACTGGCTGATGAAAAAATTACTCGTTGCATTCGTGCTTGCGGCACTGCCGCTACTGTCCTTCGCTGCCGAACATGGTGCGCAGCTGGAAAAAGTCGATATCGATGTGTCTGACAAAGCCGCCATGCAGGATGGGCTGCGTACATTCACCAACTACTGCATGGGGTGCCACAGCGCCAAGTTCCAACGGTACGAGCGCGTTGCCGATGACCTGGGCATTCCCCATGAAGTGATGCTCAGCCACGCGGTGTTCACAGGCGCCAAGATCGGCGACCACATGAACATCGGCATGCAACCGGCCGACGCCAAGACCTGGTTCGGCGCCGCACCGCCCGACCTTACCCTGGTGGCCCGTGTACGCGGTACCGACTGGCTCTACGGTTACCTCAAGTCCTTCTACGAAGACCCTGCACGCCCCTATGGCGTGAACAACAAAGTCTTCCCGAACGTCGGCATGCCGAACGTTCTGGTCGGCCTGCAGGGGCGCCAAGTGGTAGGATGCAAGCAGGTTCAGGTCGTTGAAGACGGCAAGAAGCAATATGATCCGTTGACCGGCACGCCGTTGACCCATGAAGCGTGCGATCAACTGACCATCGTGCCCAAGACCGGTACGCTGAACGAAGAGCAGTTCGACGAGAAGGTCAAGAACCTGGTGACCTTCCTGGCCTACTCGGCCAACCCGGTCAAACTGCAGCATCAGCGCATCGGTACCTACGTCTTGCTGTACCTGGCTTTCTTCTTCGTATTCGCTTATTTGCTCAAGCGTGAATACTGGAAGGATGTGCATTGATCCAACCGTAAGCAATTGCTGTTAATCTTGCGCGCCCAGCGGCATCTCTGAACACGTAGCGCCGGTTTGAACCGGTCGTTACAGGGATGCTTTCTGGGCGCGCTCGTTTTTGAGCTTTCGATAATTTCAACAAGCGAGGAGGACCGCCATGGGCGTGACCAACCGGTTGGCCTGTTACTCCGACCCCGCCGACCACTATTCCCACCGAGTACGCATCGTGCTCGCAGAGAAGGGTGTCAGCGCCGAGATCATCAGTGTGGAGGCGGGCCGTCAGCCGCCGAAGCTGATCGAAGTGAACCCTTACGGCAGCTTGCCCACCCTGGTCGATCGTGACCTGGCGTTGTGGGAGTCGACCGTGGTGATGGAATACTTGGATGAGCGTTACCCTCATCCGCCTTTGCTGCCGGTGTACCCGGTGGCGCGTGCCAACAGCCGCCTGCTGATCCATCGGATCCAGCGTGACTGGTGCGGGCTGGTGGATGTGATTCTGGATTCGCGTTCCAAAGAAGCCGCTCGGGTGCAGGCGCGCAAGGAATTGCGTGAGAGCCTCACCGGCGTTTCGCCGTTGTTCGCCGATAAACCTTTTTTCCTCAGTGAGGAACAAAGCTTGGTGGATTGCTGCCTATTACCCATACTCTGGCGCTTGCCGATTCTGGGCATTGAACTGCCACGGCCGGCCAAGCCGTTGCTTGATTACATGGAGCGCCAGTTTGCGCGTGAGGCTTTCCAGGCGAGTCTGTCTGGCGCCGAACGCGATATGCGCTAAGGCTTAAGGAGCCGTTGATGAACTCCAGTCGACCTTACCTGGTCCGCGCGCTCTATGAGTGGATTGTGGACAACGATTGCACCCCGCACATGCTGGTCAATTCCGAATTTCCTGCGGTTCAGGTACCCCAGGGTTTTGCCAGTGACGGGCAAATTGTGCTGAATGTATCGCCCAGTGCCGTGCGCCACCTGCACATGGACAACGAAGCGGTGAGCTTCGAAGGGCGTTTCGGTGGTGTGCCCCATACGCTGTTCGTGCCCATCGGTGCCATCCTCGGGATCTACGCCCGGGAAAATGGCCAGGGCATGGTGTTCGATCTGGAGTCGCCTTTAGAGGATGACGAAACGATCGAAGGCGAAGACGGTGATGATGTACCGCCACCGGATACCGAGCCGCCGCGCCCTAGCGGTCGGCCAAGCTTGAAAGTGGTGAAGTAGGCGGATTTCGCTTACAGACCCATCTGAAAAATGCCCCGACGTCTGTCGGGGCATTTTTTTTGCGTGAAGGATATGGATGAAAGTCGCGCCAGAACGGTGATCGTACAACCACCATGGGCTATGATGCGGTCTTTAGTTCGTCGAGAAAGATGGTTCATCATGGAAAACGCCAGCGCCGCCCCACGTCTTCCCCGCAAGCGCCGCAGCCTTGCCCAGGAATTGGTCACGGTGTTGTCCGAGCAGATCCGCGATGGCCAGCTCAAACGCGGCGACAAGTTGCCCACCGAGTCGGCGATCATGGACGCCCATGGCGTCAGCCGGACGGTGGTGCGTGAAGCCATCTCGCGCCTGCAGGCGGCGGGGCAGGTCGAGACTCGCCATGGTATCGGCACCTTCGTGCTGGACACGCCAAGCCCCAGCGGTTTTCGCATAGACCCGGCCACCGTGGTGACCTTGCGTGATGTGCTGGCGATTCTGGAGTTGCGTATCAGCCTGGAAGTGGAGTCTGCGGGCCTCGCGGCGCTGCGTCGCAGCGATGAGCAACTGGCGGCCATGCGTGCGGCCCTTGATGCCTTGAATGAAAGTGCGGCCCACGCCGGCGATGCGGTGGCGTCGGACTTTGCCTTCCACCTGGAAATTGCGCTGTCTACCGGCAACCGCTACTTCACCGACATCATGACCCACCTGGGCACCAGCATCATTCCGCGTACCCGCCTGAATTCGGCGCGCCTGGCCCATGATGACCAACAGCACTACATGAGCCGCTTGAGCCGCGAACACGAAGAGATCTACGAGGCGATTGCCCGCCAGGATTCGGATGCGGCACGGGCGGCGATGCGCTTGCATTTGACCAACAGTCGCGAGCGACTGCGCCATGCCCATGAAGAGGCAGAGGCGCAGCGGGGCTGATCGTTCCCACGCTCTGCGTGGTAACGCCTCTATGGACGCTCCGCGTCCCGATGCGCGTGAATTTCTCAAGCCCTCGCAGGGTGACGCGGAGCGTCATAGGCTGTATTCCCACGCAGAGCGTGGGAACGATCATGCCAGCCGTTAGTTGGCGGGTTGGTTTGGCTTGTAGTCTTTAAGCAGCAAATACGTACTCCACCCCCACCAATCATTGGTCCAGTGCTTGTCGTTCAAATCGTTGACGTCCTTGCGCCGCAGCACCTTGTCCCCCTCCATCTTGAACAGCGGCGAGAAGTTATTCGCCGGGTTTTGCGCGGCGTTCAGGTCGGGCACATACAGCGGTGCCTTGAATTCAGCCGGGGAGGGCGCGATGCCGCTGATGAAGGTTTCGAAGATTTCATCTGCCGAGGCCTGTACTGCCCGTTTGACCTGCACGCGATTGTCGGCGTCAATGTTGTCGAAGTAGCGCTTGTCGCCGTAGGCATGCCACTGAGCGCCCATGGCATTGCGCACCTTGAGCCCGAATTTACTGTCTTCATCGTGCATGAAGCGGCTGATCAGCGAGCCGAGTTCTCCTGGCGTCACCACTGCCGCCAGTTGTTTACGCGGTACCCGCAGGTGGCCGGCGGAAAACAGATCGGTCAAAAAGTGATCGGCAAAGCTGTTCATGGCGTAAGCCAATTCCAGCGCCTGGTCGGTGCCGGTCTGATGGGCCACCACTGCCTGTTGCAGTGCTGCCGTATGGCCGGCCATGTAGGCCGACAAGGCCCACTCACCGAAGTGGTCGGCGTTGTCCGCTGCCAGTTTCAAGTAGCGGCCCAGTGGCACGAGGGCCGAAACAGCGCTGCCGCCGCCGGTGATGCGGTTCCACTCTTCGGACAACGTATCACCCAGGGCGTCGTAGGCTTCGTGCGGCTGTTTGCCGTCCTTGATCGCCTGGTTGACGGCGTTGATCTCCTTTTGCATCACCACCAGGATCTTCTGCGCTTCTTGCCGTGAAGCGGGCAACACGGCGAGAGAGTTGAAAGCGGCGGTGAAGCGTTGCACGCGCTCGGACGGGGAGTTGCCATCGCTGATCGGTTGGCCGGGGATGCCATAGAAGTCGCCGCCCAGGGCGATTACTTGACCATAGGTCAGCGCGAGCCCGTTGGGCAGGTGCAGTTCGACTTGGCGCGCAGGGATGGCCGGGGCGTCCTTGCTGAAGCGAAGCAGGGTGTCATCGCCGATGGCGGTGTGTTCACCGCCTTCGAAACGCAGGGTAGGCGGGTTTTTTTCGGGTGCTGCGAGTTCAAGACCTGACATGTTAGCTCCTTGCTATGTCGTAGGAATCTTCGGTGATAACTGTATATTCATACAGTTATCAGAATCATAGGTGAGAAATTTCCTACGTCAAGAGCCGCGTCTTAAGCCTTCGCAGGAGTACGCCGGATGAATTGCAGTTGACGAATTTATTTATAGTTGTACGATGACGTACGACATCATCAAAACCAACAACAACCTTTCGTTAGAAAGTCTTCGCCCAGGGTGTTCGAATAATGAATCCACAAGAACTGAAGTCCATCCTCTCCCACGGTCTGCTGTCTTTCCCGGTGACCGATTTCAACGCCCAGGGTGATTTCCACCAGGCGGGTTACATCAAGCGCCTGGAATGGCTGGCCCCTTATGGCGCCAGCGCCTTGTTCGCCGCAGGCGGCACAGGTGAGTTTTTCTCCCTGGCGGCCAGCGAATATTCCCAGGTGGTGAAAACCGCCGTGGATACCTGCGCGTCCAGCGTGCCGATCCTGGCCGGTGTGGGCGGTGCTACCCGCCAAGCCATCGAGTACGCCCAAGAGGCCGAACGCCTCGGCGCCAAAGGGTTGCTGCTGCTGCCGCACTACCTCACCGAAGCCAGCCAGGACGGGGTTGCCGCCCACGTTGAAGCCGTGTGCAAGTCGGTCAAGATCGGCGTGGTGGTGTACAACCGCAATGTCTGCCGCCTGACCGCACCGCTGCTGGAGCGCCTGGCCGAGCGTTGCCCGAACCTGATCGGCTACAAGGATGGCCTGGGTGATATCGAGCTGATGGTGTCGATCCGCCGTCGCCTGGGCGACCGTTTCAGCTACCTCGGTGGCTTGCCGACCGCAGAGGTTTACGCCGCGGCCTACAAGGCCCTTGGCGTGCCGGTGTACTCCTCGGCGGTGTTCAACTTCATCCCCAAGACGGCGATGGATTTCTACCATGCCATTGCCCGCGAAGATCACGCCACCGTCGGCAAGATCATCGACGACTTCTTCCTGCCGTACCTGGATATCCGTAATCGCAAGGCCGGTTACGCGGTGAGCATCGTCAAGGCCGGTGCGAAAATCGTCGGTTATGACGCCGGCCCCGTGCGCACGCCACTGACCGACCTGCTGCCGGAAGAGTACGAAGCCCTCGCCGCGCTGATTGACAAGCAAGGCGCGCAATAAATTATCCACAAGGCCGCTGAGCAATCAGCGGCCTTTTGCGTCAGGAGAAGATTCGTGTCCCAAGCAAAGCGTTTTGAGAACTACATCAATGGTGAATGGGTAACCGGCGCCGACTACTGCACCAACATCAACCCCTCGGATGTGTCCGACGCCATTGGCGAATATGCCAAAGCCGACGTGGCCCAAGTCAACGCGGCCATCGACGCTGCCCGCGCCGCGTTCCCGGCGTGGTCCACCTCCGGTATCCAGGCGCGTCACGATGCGCTGGATAAAGTCGGCAGCGAGATTCTCGCCCGTCGTGAAGAACTCGGCACCCTGCTGGCCCGCGAAGAGGGCAAGACCCTCCCCGAAGCCATTGGTGAAGTGACCCGCGCCGGCAATATTTTCAAATTCTTCGCCGGTGAGTGCCTGCGCCTGTCGGGCGATTACGTGCCTTCGGTGCGCCCGGGCGTCAACGTTGAAGTGACCCGCGAAGCCCTAGGTGTGGTGGGCCTGATCACCCCGTGGAACTTCCCGATCGCCATCCCCGCGTGGAAAATCGCCCCGGCCCTGGCCTACGGCAACTGCGTGGTGATCAAGCCTGCCGAGCTGGTGCCGGGCTGCGCCTGGGCCTTGGCCGAAATCATCTCCCGCGCCGGTTTCCCCACCGGTGTGTTCAACCTGGTGATGGGCAGTGGCCGTGTGGTCGGCGACGTGCTGGTCAACAGCCCGAAAGTCGATGGCATCAGTTTCACCGGGTCTGTAGGTGTTGGGCGTCAGATCGCCGTCAGCTGTGTATCGCGCCAGGCCAAGGTGCAGTTGGAGATGGGTGGCAAGAACCCGCAGATCATTCTCGACGATGCCGACCTCAAGCAGGCCGTCGAGCTGTCGGTACAGAGTGCGTTCTACTCCACCGGCCAGCGTTGCACCGCGTCGAGCCGCTTGATTGTCACCGCGGGGATCCACGACCAGTTTGTCGCCGCCATGGCCGAGCGCATGAAGTCGATCAAGGTCGGCCACGCTTTGCATAGTGGTACCGACATTGGCCCGGTGGTGTCCCAGGCCCAGTTGGATCAGGACATGAAATACATCGACATCGGCCAGAGCGAAGGCGCCCGGCTGGTGAGCGGTGGCGGCCTGGTCACCTGCGACACCGAAGGCTATTACCTGGCGCCCACACTGTTTGCCGACAGTGAAGCGGCGATGCGCATCAGCCGTGAAGAGATCTTCGGCCCGGTGGCCAACGTGGTGCGCGTGGCGGACTACGAGGCGGCGCTGGCCATGGCCAATGACACCGAGTTCGGCTTGTCGGCCGGCATCGCCACCACCTCGCTCAAATATGCCAACCACTTCAAGCGCCACTCCCAGGCTGGGATGGTGATGGTCAACCTGCCGACGGCGGGGGTGGATTACCACGTTCCATTTGGTGGCCGTAAGGGCTCATCCTACGGTTCGCGTGAGCAAGGTCGCTATGCGCAAGAGTTCTACACCGTGGTGAAAACCAGCTACATCGGTTCGTAACACGCAGCACCCCGTGGCACCGGCTCCAGGTGGGAGCTGGCTTGCCTGCGATAGCCTCACCTCGGTCTCGCTGACACACCGAGGTGCCTGCATCGCGGGCAAGCCCGGCTCCCACATAGTGCGGTTTCCAGGGCAAAAAAAATGATTACCCGCAAAAAAAATAATTAGTGGGAGTACTTCTACATGCAAGCGACCAAGCCGACCCATGTCCGCTATTTGATCCTGCTCATGCTGTTCCTGGTGACCACGATCAACTACGCCGACCGGGCCACCATCGCTATCGCCGGCTCCAGCCTGCAAAAAGACCTCGGCATCGACGCGGTCACCCTCGGTTATATCTTCTCTGCATTCGGTTGGGCCTACGTGGCCGGGCAAATTCCCGGTGGCTGGCTGCTCGACCGTTTCGGCTCGAAAAAAGTCTATGCCCTGAGCATCTTCACCTGGTCGCTGTTCACCGTGCTGCAAGGCTATGTCGGTGAGTTTGGCGTCTCCACTGCGGTGGTCGCGCTGTTCATGCTGCGCTTTATGGTGGGCTTGGCCGAGGCGCCGTCGTTTCCGGGAAATGCCCGTATTGTTGCGGCGTGGTTTCCTACGGCGGAACGCGGCACTGCGTCGGCGATCTTCAACTCGGCCCAGTATTTCGCCACGGTGTTGTTCGCGCCGTTGATGGGCTGGATCGTCTATCGCTTTGGCTGGCAGCACGTGTTTATCGTGATGGGCGTGATCGGCATTGTTTTCTCGCTGATCTGGCTGAAAGTTATCCACAGCCCGCGCCAGCATCCGATGATCAACGAGGCCGAGTTCAATCACATCGCCGCCAATGGCGCGATGGTCGATATGGATCAGGACAAGGGCAAGGGTAAGAAAACCGACGGGCCGAAGTGGGATTACATCCGCCAGCTCCTGACCAACCGCATGATGCTCGGCGTCTACCTGGGCCAGTACTGCATCAACGGCATCACCTACTTCTTCCTGACCTGGTTTCCGGTGTACCTGGTGCAGGAGCGTGGCATGACCATCCTCAAGGCCGGATTCATTGCCTCGTTACCGGCGATCTGCGGCTTTATCGGCGGGGTGCTCGGCGGGGTGATTTCCGACTACCTGCTGCGCAAAGGCCATTCGCTGACCTTCGCACGCAAGGCGCCGATCATCGGTGGCCTGCTGATTTCCAGCAGCATCGTGGCGTGCAATTACGTGGACATCGAATGGATGGTGGTGGGCTTCATGGCCTTGGCCTTCTTCGGCAAAGGCGTTGGCGCATTGGGTTGGGCAGTGGTGTCCGACACTTCGCCGAAACAAATCGCCGGGCTCAGTGGCGGCTTGTTCAACACCTTCGGTAACCTGGCGTCGATCACCACGCCGATTGTGATTGGCTACATCATCAGCACCACCGGCTCGTTCAAATGGGCCCTGGTGTTCGTCGGCGCCAACGCGCTGGTGGCGGTGTTCAGTTACCTGGTGATTGTCGGCCCGATCAAGCGCGTGGTGCTCAAGGAGCCGCCTACCCAGGGCCCTGAGTTGACCAACCTTTCTCAAGCGCATTCCTGAGGTTCGTGTGATGCAGTTGATTGAACATGCCGACTCGCCGCGCTCGATACGTTTGCACGAGCGCGACAATGTGGTGATCGTGGTGAACGATCAAGGGGTACCCGCCGGTACCGAGTTTCCCGACGGCCTGGTCACCGTGGATTTCATCCCGCAGAGCCACAAGGTGACGCTGGAAGACATCCCCGAGGGCGGCCAGATTATTCGCTACGGCCAGACCATCGGTTATGCCCTGGCGCCGATTCCTCGCGGCAGTTGGGTGCAGGAGGACCAGTTGCGCATGCCCACCGCACCGCCGCTGGACAGCTTGCCGCTGTCCACCGAGGTGCCTGAAACCCAGGCGCCCCTGGAGGGGTTTACCTTCGAGGGCTATCGCAATGCGGACGGCACCGTGGGCACGCGCAATATCCTCGGCATTACCACCACCGTGCAATGCGTGACCGGCGTGCTGGACCATGCGGTCAAGCGCATCAAGGACGAGTTGCTGCCCAACTACCCGCATGTCGATGACGTGGTGGCGCTGACCCACAGCTACGGCTGCGGCGTGGCGATTACGGCGACGGATGCCTATATCCCCATCCGCACCGTGCGCAACCTGGCGCGCAACCCCAACCTGGGCGGCGAGGCCTTGGTGATCAGCCTGGGCTGCGAAAAGCTTCAGGCAGGGCAGGTGATGCACGATAACGACAGCTCCGTGGACCTCAGCGAGCCATGGCTGTATCGCTTGCAGGATTCCAGCCACGGCTTTACTGAAATGATCGAGCAGATCATGGCCCTGGCCGACGTGCGCTTGAAGAAACTCGACCAGCGCCGCCGCGAAACCGTGCCGGCCTCCGAGTTGATCCTGGGCATGCAGTGCGGCGGCAGCGATGCGTTTTCCGGGATCACTGCCAACCCGGCGCTGGGGTATGCCTCGGATCTGTTACTGCGCGCTGGCGCGACGGTGATGTTTTCCGAAGTGACTGAAGTACGTGACGCGATTTACCTGCTGACCTCACGCGCGCAGAACCAGGACGTCGCCCGCGAGCTGGTCAGGGAAATGGACTGGTACGACCGTTATCTGGCCAAGGGCGAGGCAGACCGCAGCGCCAATACCACCCCGGGTAACAAGAAGGGCGGGCTGTCGAATATTGTCGAGAAGTCGTTGGGCTCCATCGTCAAATCCGGCAGCAGTGCCATCAACGGCGTGCTTGGCCCTGGCGAGCGCTTCAAGGAAAAGGGCCTGATCTTTTGCGCCACACCGGCCAGTGATTTTGTCTGCGGCACCTTGCAACTGGCGGCGGGGATGAACCTGCACGTGTTCACCACCGGGCGCGGCACGCCGTACGGGCTGGCGATGGCGCCGGTGGTGAAGGTCTCCACCCGCACCGAACTGGCCCAGCGTTGGCCGGACCTGATCGATATCGACGCCGGGCGCATTGCGACGGGTCGGGCGAGTATCGAGGAGCTGGGTTGGGAGCTGTTCCACTTCTATCTGGATGTGGCCAGCGGCAAGAAGCAGACCTGGGCAGAGCGGCATAAGCTGCATAACGACATCACGCTGTTCAACCCGGCGCCGATTACCTGAAACCAGGCGCTAACCTGTGGGAGCTGGCTTGCCTGCGATAGCGGTGCATCAATTATGAGTGCATCGGCTGACATATCGCCATCGCAGGCAAGCCAGCTCCCACATTTGAATGGCGTTGCCCACACGAACCCGCTCGGACTGGCTTATCATTAGCCAACTAACGACGCCCACCAAGGTTCTCCCCGGCATGCTGGCAATCTTCCTCACCACCCTCACCATCACCGCGCCGGTGTTTGCCATGCTGTTCCTGGGCGTGTTTCTAAAGCGCATCAACTGGATCAATGACAACTTTATCCACACCGCATCGTCCCTGGTGTTCAACGTGGCCATGCCGGCGCTGCTGTTCCTTGGCATTCTGCATGCCGACCTGCACTCGGCGCTCAAGCCGGGCCTGCTCATCTACTTCTGCGTCGCCACCCTGGTGAGCTTTGCCGTGGCCTGGGGTTGGGCGATCTTTCGCTGCAAGCGCGAAGACCGAGGCATCTACGCCCAAGGCGCGTTTCGTGGCAATAACGGGGTCATCGGCCTGGCACTGGCGGCCAGTATGTACGGCGACTACGGTATATCGCTGGGCGCGATCCTCGCCGCGCTGGTGATCCTCTTTTACAACACGCTGTCGACCATTGTGCTAGCGGTCTATAGCCCGGTGATCAAGTCCGACCCGTGGAGCATCTTCAAAAGTGTATTGGCCAACCCGCTGATTATCAGCGTGATCGTCGCCACGCCGTTCGCGTACTTCCAGATCGGCGTGCCCGGCTGGCTTGAGAAATCCTTGCAGTACCTGTCCGATACCACGTTGCCGCTGGCGTTGATTTGCATCGGTGGCACCTTGTCCATGGCCGCGCTGCGCAAGAGCGGCAACATGGCATTGAGCGCGAGCCTGATGAAGATGATCTGGCTACCAGTGATCGCCACGTTGGGCGCTTGGTTGCTGGGGTTCCGAGGGCCGGAGTTGGGGATTCTGTTTCTGTATTTCGGCGCGCCGACCGCCGCCGCAAGCTTTGTGATGGCTCGGGCGGCGCAGGGTAATCATGAGCTGGCGGCCGCGATTATCGTGATCACCACGTTGATGGCGGCGGTGACCACGAATATCGGGATTTTTGTGTTGCAGGCGGGTGGTTGGATCTGAAATCGGCGGGCAGCTTGAGGCCCTATCGCAGCGATGCGGCGACCCGACAAGCCAGCTCCCACATGTGGACGTGTGAATACCCTCAAGTGTGGGAGCTGGCTTGCCTGCGATAGCTACAGGACAGTCACTGCTGATCGGCCTGATACGCCTCAATCACTTCCTGCGCCGCCCGAAACGCATCAATCGCCGCCGGCACCCCTGCATACACCGCGCAATGCAGCAGCGCTTCGCGGATCTCCTCCACCGTACAGCCATTATTCAGCGCACCGCGCACATGGCCCTTGAGTTCCTGCGGGCACTTGAGGGCGGTGAGGGCGGCGAGGGTGATCAGGCTGCGGGTCTTGAGCGGTAACCCTTCGCGGTTCCAGACGCTGCCCCACGCGTGCTCATTGACGAAGTCCTGCAGCGGTTGGGTGAACGCCGTGGCATTACCCAGGGCGCGGTCGACGAACGCATCGCCCATGACCTGGCGACGTACTTCAACCCCGGGTTTTTTCTGTTCGGTCATTGCGATTCCCTCTTGTGTTGGCGGTGCCAGGCGCGCAGTGAGGTGAACAACAGCAGAGCCCCTAACGCTGGCAGGACGTAATACAGCATCAATTGTTCAAGCTTGTTGGCCAGCGGCATGCCAGTGGTGAAGGCCATGACATGCAGACCGTACGCCAGGTACAGCCCCAGCAGCACCAGCCCTTCGATACGTGTTACCCGATAGCCGGTATAGAACACCGGCAGGCACAGGATGATGGCGCCGAGCATCACCGGTAAATCGAAGTCCAGGGCGTTGGGCGAGACCGACAGCGGCGTCGGCGCCACCAGTGCGGTGAAGCCCAGCACGCCGAGCAGGTTGAACAGGTTGCTGCCGATCACGTTGCCCACGGCGATCTCCCGTTCGCCACGCAACGCGGCGATCAGCGACGTGGCAAGGCACGGCAGCGAGGTGCCGACGCCGATCAACGTGAGGCCGATGACGCGCTCCGACAATCCGAGATCGCCCGCTACATCCACCGCTGCGCCGAGCAACAAATGCCCGGCCAGCACCAGCACCAGCAAACCGCCGAGCATCAGCAGCACACTGCTCAGCCATGGCGCCTTCGCCACGGTGTCCAGAGTGCGCGGGCGGCGGGAATGACGCGTCTGGTAGTGCAATACGCCTAGGTAGGCCACCAGCGCCACCAGCAGCACGGCGCCATCGAAGGGCGTCAGCATTTCGTTAGCCGCCAGGATAAATACCAGCAGGCCGGCGACGATCATCACCGGGATATCTACGCGCACCAGTTGCCGCGAGACCCGCAACGGAATGATCAGTGCGGACAAACCCAGGGTCACGAGGATGTTGAAGATACTGCTGCCGATGACACTGCCCACAGCGATATCCGTGTTGCCGGCCAGCGTGGCCTGAAGGCTGACGGTCATCTGCGGCGCACTGCTGCCGAAGGCGACGATGCTCAAGCCGATGATCAGTGGCCGCACCTTGAGGCTCGCCGCCAGGCGTACTGCGGCGCGTACCAGGATTTCAGCGCCGATGATCAGCAAGATCAGGCCGCCCACCAGTTCGAGCAGGCTCCAGGGTGAGAGGGCGTTCAATCCGAAAATGCTCAAGGCTGCCTCGATCAGTTGTTCAGGGCTTGCACGCGTACCCGTGCGGTACCGCTGCGCAGCATGCGCAACTGCTCGGCAGCTTTGCGTGAAACGTCGATCAGGCGGCCACGGGTATGCGGGCCGCGATCAGTGATACGCACCACGACAGAACGGTTGTTGTCGAGGTTGGTCACCTTGACCTGCGTACCGAAGGGCAGGCGCCGATGGGCGGCGGTCAAGGCGTTCTGGTTGAAAGGTTCACCGCTGGCGGTTTTCTTGCCATGGTGCTTGGCGCCGTAATAGGACGCGGTGCCGGTTTCGTCGTAGCCGTTGGGGTCGATGAGGCCGCTGGCGCAACCGGCCAGCAGGGAGGACAGGGCCAGGAGGCCGAGTAGACGCTTCATTTCAAGATGTCCCCGTTGGATCGTTCCCACGCAGAGCGTGGGAACGATCATGGATCAGCCTTCGAGCTTGCTTTTGAGCAGTTCGTTCACCTGTTGCGGGTTGGCTTTGCCCTTGGAGGCTTTCATCGCCTGGCCGACAAAGAAGCCGAACATCTTGCCGCGCTTGGTTTCGTCTGCGGCGCGGTATTGCTCGACCTGTTCGGCATTAGCCGCGAGCATTTCATCGAGGACGGCCGAGATCGCGCCGCTGTCGGTGACTTGCTTGAGGCCACGCTTCTCGATGATCTCGTCGGCATTGCCTTCACCGGCGGCCATCGCTTCGAACACGGTCTTGGCAATTTTGCCGGAGATGGTGTTGTCCTTGATGCGCAGCAGCATGCCACCCAGTTGTTCGGCGGTGACCGGCGCTTCGTCGATTTCCAGGCCCTGTTTGTTCAACAGGCTGCCCAGCTCGACCATCACCCAGTTGGCCGCCAGCTTGGCGTCCCCGGCAATGCTCACGACTTTTTCGAAGTAGTTGGCTTGTTCACGGCTGGAGGCCAGGACGCTGGCATCGTAGACCGACAGGCCGAACTGCTCCTGGAAGCGCTCGCGTTTTTGCTGCGGCAGTTCCGGCAGGGTGGCGCGGATGTCATTGAGGAAGGAATCCTCCAGCACCACTGGCAACAGGTCAGGGTCGGGGAAGTAACGGTAGTCGTTGGCTTCCTCTTTGCTGCGCATGGCGCGGGTTTCGTCTTTGTTCGGATCGTACAGGCGCGTTTGCTGGATCACCTTGCCGCCGTCCTCGATCAGCTCGATCTGGCGACGTACTTCGCTGTTGATCGCCTTCTCGATGAAGCGGAACGAGTTGACGTTCTTGATCTCGCAGCGGGTGCCGAACTCGACCTGGCCCTTGGGGCGGATCGACACGTTGCAGTCGCAACGCAGCGAGCCTTCGGCCATGTTGCCGTCGCAGATGCCCAGGTAGCGCACCAGCGCGTGGATGGTCTTGACGTAGGCCACGGCTTCCTTGGCGCTGCGCATGTCCGGCTCGGACACGATCTCCAGCAGCGGCGTGCCAGCACGGTTCAGGTCGATACCGGTAGCGCCCGGGAATTCTTCGTGCAGGCTTTTGCCGGCGTCTTCCTCCAGGTGTGCACGGGTGACGCCGACGCGCTTGATGGTGCCGTCTTCCAGGGGAATGTCCAGGTGGCCCTTGCCGACAATCGGCAGTTCCATCTGGCTGATCTGGTAGCCCTTGGGCAGGTCCGGGTAGAAGTAGTTCTTGCGCGCAAACACGTTGTGCTGGCCGATTTCGGCGTCAATCGCCAAGCCGAACATCACGGCCATGCGCACCGCTTCCTGGTTCAGCACCGGCAGCACGCCGGGCATGCCCAGGTCGACCAGGCTGGCCTGGGTATTGGGCTCGGAGCCGAACGTGGTGGCGCTACCGGAGAAAATCTTCGATTGGGTGGCGAGCTGGGTATGAATCTCCAGCCCGATCACAACTTCCCATTGCATAGTGTTCTCCTCAGAAGCCGGTAGGGGTGCGGGTGTGCCAGTCGGTGTTCAACTGGTACTGGTGCGCCACATTGAGCAGGCGGCCTTCCTGGAAATATGGGGCGAGCAATTGCACGCCCACCGGCAGGCCATCGACGAAACCTGCGGGCATGGACAAGCCCGGCAAGCCCGCGAGGTTGGCGGTGATGGTGTAGAGGTCTTCCAGGTACTCGGCGATCGGGTCGCCGGTCTTGGCGCCGATCTTCCACGCCAGGTTTGGCGCGGTCGGGCCGAGGATCACATCGACTTCTTCAAAGGCGGCCATGAAATCGTTCTTGATCAGGCGACGGATTTTTTGCGCCTTGAGGTAGTACGCGTCGTAGTAGCCGGCGGACAGGGCGTAGGCCCCGACCATGATCCGGCGCTGCACTTCACTGCCGAAGCCTTCGCCGCGGGAGCGTTTGTACAGGTCGGTGAGGTCTTTCGGGTTCTCGCAGCGGTAGCCGAAGCGCACGCCGTCGAAACGCGACAGGTTGGAAGAGGCCTCTGCTGGCGCGATCACGTAGTAGGCGGGAATCGCGTGCTGGTTGTTCGGCAGGCTGATTTCCTTGATCACGGCGCCAAGCTTTTCGAGCTCTTTGATGCTGTTTTGCACCAGTTCGGCGATACGCGGGTCGAGGCCGGCGCTGAAGTATTCCTTCGGCACGCCGATGCGCAGGCCCTTGATCGAGGTGTTCAGGCTGGCGCTGTAGTCCGGCACTGGCTCGTCGATGCTGGTGGAGTCCTGTTTATCGAAGCCTGCCATGCCTTGTAACAATATTGCGCAGTCTTCAGCCGTGCGTGCCAGGGGGCCGCCCTGATCGAGACTTGAGGCGTAGGCGATCATGCCCCAGCGGGAAACGCGACCGTAGGTCGGCTTCAGGCCGGTGAGGTTGGTGAAGGCGGCTGGCTGGCGGATCGAACCGCCGGTATCGGTGGCGGTAGCGGCCGGCAGGAAGCGCGCGGCCACGGCCGCCGCCGAACCACCGGACGAACCACCCGGGACGTGTTCCAGGTTCCACGGGTTTTTCACCGCGCCGTAGTAGCTGGACTCGTTGGCCGAACCCATGGCGAATTCGTCCATGTTGGTCTTGCCCAGGGTCACGGCGCCGGCGGCGGCCAGCTTGGCGACCACAGTGGCGTCGTAGGGGGCCTTGAAGTTGTCGAGCATCTTCGAGCCGCAGCTGGTGCGAATGCCCTGGGTGCAGAACAGGTCCTTGTGGGCGATCGGTGCGCCGAGCAGCGCACCGTTCTCACCGTTGGCGCGACGGGCGTCGGCGGCCTTGGCCTGGCTCAGGGCCAGCTCCTCGGTGAGGCTGATGAAGCTGTTGACCTTCGGATCGAGCGCGGCGATACGCGCCAGCAAGGTCTGGGTCAGCTCTTCGGAAGAAAACGATTTGTCGGCGAGACCGCGGGCGATCTCGGCCAGAGTCATGTGATGCATGAAAGGCTCTTTCCCTTTAGTCGATGACTTTCGGAACCAGGTACAGGCCGTTTTCGACCGCTGGCGCGATGGACTGGTAGGCCTCGCGATTATTGCGTTCGGTCACGACGTCTGCGCGCAGGCGCTGGCTGGCTTCCAGTGGGTGAGCCAGGGGCTCGATGCCGTCGGTATTCACGGCCTGCATTTGGTCGACCAGCCCGAGAATGCTGTTCAGGGCTGCGGTGGTCTGTGGAAGATCGGCATCATTAAGGCCAAGCGAGGCCAAATGTGCGATTTTTTCCACGTCGGAGCGTTCAAGCGCCATGGGATTCTCCAGTGGAAAACAGAACGGAGGGCGTCCGTGTGTTAGATTGTCGGAACACTACCGCATTTCTACGGTCATAAGGCCGCGATTGTGGGGGTTGGTGCACAGAAAGTCGGCCAATTTAGCACATTGGCGCCTTGCCCAAAATCCCTGTCGTTGTTAGAGTTTGCCGCACTTTTTTACCCACGCGTTGCCTAGGGTCCTTTCCCCATGTTCAAGAAACTGCGTGGCATGTTTTCCAGCGATCTCTCCATTGACCTGGGCACTGCCAACACCCTTATTTACGTGCGCGAGCGCGGTATCGTTCTGAATGAGCCATCGGTTGTGGCCATTCGGACCCATGGTAATCAGAAAAGTGTCGTTGCCGTTGGCACCGAGGCCAAGCGCATGCTCGGCCGTACACCAGGCAATATTGCTGCCATTCGTCCGATGAAGGATGGCGTGATCGCCGATTTCAGCGTCTGCGAAAAGATGCTGCAGTACTTCATCAACAAAGTTCACGAAAACAGTTTCCTGCAGCCCAGCCCTCGCGTGCTGATCTGCGTTCCGTGCAAGTCTACCCAGGTGGAGCGTCGCGCCATCCGTGAATCGGCCCTTGGCGCCGGTGCCCGTGAAGTATTCCTGATCGAAGAGCCAATGGCGGCTGCGATCGGTGCCGGCCTGCCGGTGGAAGAAGCGCGCGGTTCGATGGTGGTGGATATCGGTGGTGGTACTACCGAAATCGCCCTGATTTCCCTGAACGGTGTGGTGTATGCCGAATCCGTGCGCGTGGGCGGCGACCGCTTCGACGAAGCGATCATCACTTATGTGCGTCGTAACTACGGCAGCCTGATCGGCGAATCCACCGCCGAGCGCATCAAGCAGGAAATCGGCACCGCTTACCCAGGCGGTGAAGTGCGCGAAGTCGATGTGCGCGGTCGCAACCTGGCCGAAGGCGTTCCACGTGCCTTCACCCTGAACTCCAATGAAGTGCTGGAGGCTCTGCAAGAGTCCCTGGCCACCATCGTTCAGGCGGTGAAAAGTGCCCTGGAGCAATCGCCGCCGGAGCTGGCTTCCGATATTGCCGAGCGTGGCCTGGTACTGACCGGTGGTGGCGCCTTGCTGCGCGACCTCGACAAGTTGCTGGCCCAGGAAACCGGCCTGCCAGTGATCGTCGCCGAAGACCCGCTGACCTGCGTTGCCCGTGGCGGTGGTCGTGCGCTGGAAATGATGGATAAACACACCATGGACCTGCTCTCCAGCGAATAAGATTGCCTGGATGGTTCATGCTTCGTCGGCAGGCAGCACTTTGCAGTGCTGCCTGTTGGCGTTTATCTTCTTCAATCTGCATCCAGGCCGGTTTGATGCCGTATGAATAAAGAGAACATTTGCCTGGGAGGAGCGGCTTATTAAACCGCTTTTCGCCAAAGGCCCCTCATTGGGTGTGCGCTTATTGGTGCTGACCGTGCTTTCGGTCGCGCTGATGGTGGTCGATGCCCGCTTTGCACTGCTCAAGCCGGTGCGCAGCCAGATGTCGCTGGTGTTGATGCAGACCTACTGGATCACCGACCTGCCGCAACGTCTCTTCCAGGGCGTGTCCAGCCAATTTGGCAGCCGCACCGAACTGGTCGCCGAGAACGAGAAACTCAAGACTGAAAACCTGCTGTTGCAGGGGCGCATGCAAAAGCTGGCGGCCCTCACCGAGCAGAACGTTCGGCTGCGCGAGTTGCTCAATTCTTCCGCGCTGGTCAACGAAAAGGTCGAAGTGGCCGAGCTGATCGGCATGGACCCCAACCCCTTTACACACCGCATCATCATCAACAAGGGTGAGCGCGACGGTGTGGTGCTTGGCCAGCCGGTGCTCGATGCCCGTGGCCTGATGGGTCAGGTGGTGGAGTTGATGCCCTACACCTCGCGGGTGCTGTTGCTGACGGATACGACCCACAGCATTCCGGTACAGGTCAACCGTAACGGCTTGCGCGCAATTGCCAGCGGCACCGGTAACCCGGAACGCCTGGAGCTGCGCCATGTGGCGGACACCGCTGACATCAAGGAAGGCGACCTGTTGGTCAGCTCTGGCCTGGGCCAGCGCTTCCCGGCGGGTTATCCGGTGGCGACGGTCAAAGAGGTGATCCACGATTCCGGCCAGCCGTTCGCTATCGTTCGGGCGGTACCGACTGCCGCGCTGAACCGCAGCCGTTACCTGCTGCTGGTGTTCAGCGACAACCGCACCCCGGAAGAGCGCGCTAACGACGCTGCCCAGGCCCAGGAAGCGGAGGACCAGCAGAATGGCACCGCGCCTATCGTGCCGGCCACGGTGCCAAAACCTGCTTTTGTTGGTCCGCCTGCACCCGCGCCAGCCACGTCACCTGCACCGGCAGCACCTGTGGCAACGCCGGCCAAACCTGCCGCGCATAACGCGCGCCCGGCTAAACCGACCGCCGCTCCGGCCACCACACCGCAGAGGGGGGACTAATGGCGGGTACTCATTCACGCAATGGCTGGATCGTCTGGCTGACCTTCGCCATCGGCTTGCTGCTCAGCGTTTCGCCGCTGCCGCAGTTCATGGAAATCCTGCGCCCGCTCTGGCTGGCCTTGTTGCTGGCGTTCTGGTCATTGAACCTGCCGCACAAGGTGGGCATGGTCACGGCCATGTGCCTGGGGTTGGCCGAAGATGTGCTGTATGGCACCTTGCTGGGCCAGAACGCGTTGATCCTGACACTGATTACCTTCCTGGTGCTGTCGTTGCAACAGCGCCTGCGCATGTTCCCGATGTGGCAGCAGTGCCTGGTGATCCTGGTGATCTTCGGCCTGGCGCAGTTGGTGCAACTGTGGCTGAGCGCCTTGACCGGCAACCGTCAGCCTACGCTGGCGTTGGTCTTGCCGGCGCTGGTCAGTGCATTGTTGTGGCCCTGGATCAGTTTTGGCCTGCGCGGGCTGCGTCGTCGCTATAAAATCAATTGAATGGTTGCGAGGCTCTGCCTGGTTATCGAACTCAACAGGGAGAGGCTGCAATGAATTCGCTTTACCTGGCCTCGGGCTCCCCGCGGCGACGTGAACTGTTGACCCAGATCGGTGTGCCCTTCACCGTGGTCAGCGCCGCTATTGATGAAACCCCTCTTGCCAACGAGCCTGCCGTTGCCTATGTCGAGCGTCTTGCGCGCGGCAAGGCGACGGCGGGTTTTTTTGCGCTTGGCCAAACCCTGGGCGCCTGTGTATTGGGCGCCGATACGGCTGTGATCGTGGATGGCCAGATCCTGGGCAAGCCCGTTGACCAGGCCGATGCGCTGGCGATGCTGATGGCGCTTTCCGGTCGAGAACATGAAGTGCTCACCGCCATCGCCCTGACTGACGGCCAGCGTTGCGAAACCCGATGTGTAAGCAGTCGTGTACGTTTTCGCGAGGTTTCTGTTCAGGAGGCTACCGCCTACTGGCACAGTGGTGAACCGCAGGACAAGGCCGGCGGCTATGCTATCCAGGGGTTGGGTTCGGTGTTCGTTGCCGGGCTCAATGGCAGTTATTCCGCGGTGGTGGGCCTGCCTGTGTGCGAAACCGCGCAACTCCTGGCGCAATTCGGCATACCCTGTTGGCAAAACCTTACCGTGCGCTGAACGTCGTCCTCCAGCGCCCAGCCTTAAGCGACCGGTCACTATTGTGAAAACGCCTGAACGAGACCCAGCCATGAGTGAAGAGATTCTGATCAATATCACGCCGATGGAATCGCGCGTGGCGGTGGTAGAGAACGGTGTTCTGCAAGAAGTGCATGTCGAGCGCACCCAGAAGCGCGGGATTGTCGGCAATATCTACAAAGGCAAGGTGGTGCGCGTACTGCCAGGTATGCAGGCGGCATTCGTCGATATCGGCCTGGACCGCGCTGCGTTTATCCACGCTTCGGAAATTTCCCTGCGTGAAGGCCCTGCGGTAGAAAGCATCAGCGCCCTGGTGCACGAAGGGCAGAGCCTGGTGGTACAAGTCACCAAGGACCCAATCGGTTCCAAAGGCGCACGCTTGACCACCCAGTTGTCGATCCCCTCGCGCTACCTGGTGTACATGCCGCGCACCGCCCATGTCGGCATTTCCCTGAAGATCGAAGACGAAGCCGAGCGCGAACGCCTGAAAAAAGTAGTCAGCGACTGCGTGGCTGCCGAGGGCATCAAGGAAGCGGGCGGTTTTATCCTGCGTACGGCCGCTGAAGGCGCCGGTGCCGACGAAATTCTCATGGATATTCGCTACCTGCGGCGCCTGTGGGACCAGATCGACGCACAGATCAAAACCATCGGTGCGCCCAGCGTCATCTATGAAGACCTGGGCCTGGCGCTGCGCACGCTGCGCGACCTGGTCAGCCCGAAGATCGAGAAAATCCGCATCGACTCGCGGGAAACCTTCCAGCGCACCACGCAATTTGTCGCTGAGTTGATGCCAGAAATTGCCGATCGCCTGGAACACTACCCCGGCGAGCGGCCGATCTTCGACCTGTATGGCGTCGAAGACGAAATCCAGAAAGCCTTGGAGCGCAAGGTGCCACTCAAGTCCGGCGGCTACCTGGTAGTAGACCCGGCAGAAGCCATGACCACCATCGACGTCAATACCGGTGCCTTCGTGGGCCATCGCAACCTTGAAGAGACGATCTTCAAGACCAACCTCGAAGCGGCCACGGCCATCGCTCGTCAACTGCGCCTGCGTAACCTGGGCGGCATCATCATCATCGACTTCATCGACATGGAAGATGAAGAGCACCAGCGCCAGGTGCTGCGTACGCTTGAAAAACAACTGGAGCGCGATCACGCCAAGACCAACATCATCGGCATCACTGAGTTGGGCCTGGTGCAGATGACCCGCAAGCGCACGCGCGAAAGCCTGGAACAGGTACTGTGCGAACCGTGCAGCAGTTGCCAGGGGCGCGGCAAATTGAAGACCCCGGAAACGGTTTGCTACGAGATTTTCCGCGAGATCCTGCGGGAGGCACGCGCCTATCAGGCCGAAGGTTATAGAGTGCTTGCCAATCAGAAGGTGGTGGATCGCCTGCTGGACGAAGAGTCCGGTAACGTCGCCGAGCTGGAAAGTTTTATCGGTCGCACGATTCGCTTCCAGGTCGAAACCATGTATTCCCAGGAACAATACGACGTGGTGTTGCTCTGATCCCCAACTGT
Organism: Pseudomonas sp. GW821-FHT07B01; assembly: GCF_059419065.1. NCBI lineage: Bacteria > Pseudomonadati > Pseudomonadota > Gammaproteobacteria > Pseudomonadales > Pseudomonadaceae > Pseudomonas > Pseudomonas sp. GW821-FHT07B01. The sequence continues at coordinate 97,350 of NZ_JBWKRA010000010.1, forward strand.
GCACTTTCTTCGAGACCGGCAGACCTTGATCTGCCGTCCGCTAACCGTTTTTTGAGGGTCGCCTGACATGGAGCGTCTGATACGCTTTTTTGCCGCTTTGACCCGCTGGGGCCTGGGCCTGTGTGCGTTGTTGCTGGTATTGGCGGCGGTGTACGTGAGCCTGGGGCGCGAACTCACCCCGCTCGTGGCCGAATACCGCGCCGAAGTCGAGGCCAAGGCCCAGGCTGCGCTGGATACGCCGCTGCATATCGGCAGCCTTGAAGGCCGCTGGAGCGGGTTTGCCCCGGTATTGCTGGCCCACGACGTCATGGTCGGCGAGGGCAGCAGTGCCTTGCGCCTGGACCAGGTGCAAGTGGTGCCGGATATGTGGGCCAGCCTGTTGGCCCGCGAAGTGCGTATCGCCCATCTGCAAGTCAGTGGCTTGCAACTGAGTGTCAAGGAAGACCAGGACGGCCGCTGGACCCTGCAAGGCTTGCCGGTGCAGGACGACCAGCCGTTGGACCCGCAACAACTGCTGACGCGCATGCAAATGGTCAAGCGCGTGTCGGTGCTGGACAGCCAGGTGACTCTGCAACCCTTCGACCAGGCACCAGTGACCGTGACTTATGTGGGCCTGAGCCTGCATACCGGCATGAGCCAGCAGCGTCTGGATGCTCGCCTGACATTGCCCGATGGCCAACCGTTGGCGGTCAGCCTGCGTAGCCGCATTCGTGCCAGCCAGTGGCAAGACGCTGAGGTCGATGCCTACTTGAGCCTGCCGCAAAGCGACTGGGCCAAGTGGATTCCCGCCAGGCTGACCCAGCAATGGAAGCTGACGCAATTGAAGGCCGGCGGCGAGTTTTGGCTCAGTTGGGCCAAAGGCACGGTGCAAAGCGCGGCGGTACGCCTCAATTCGCCCCAAGTGAAGGGCAGCTACGCCGACCGTAAGCCGGTGCACCTTGAAAACCTGGCCCTGACCGCCTACCTGCAACGCAGTGACACTGGCCTCAAGGTGCTGTTTGATTCCCTGGCGATGAACATTGGCGAAACCCGCTGGGAATCGCGCCTGCAATTGCAGCAAAACCTGGCGACCGACAAAGAACAGGAGGTGTGGAAATTGCAGGCCGACCGTCTCGACCTGACCCCCATTACCCCACTGCTCAACGCCTTGGCGCCGCTGCCGGACGGTTTCGCCAAGGCCGTCGAACACCTCAAAGCCACTGGCCTGTTACGCAATGTGCTGGTGGACTTCCGACCGCAAGACACCACCGACCGAAAACTCAGTTTTGCCGCCAACCTGGAGCGTGTCGGCTTCGATGCCTACTTTGGCGCGCCGGCCGCACGCAATGTGTCCGGCAGCATCAGTGGCGACCTGGGCCAGGGCGAGTTGCGCATGGACAGCAAGGACTTTTCCTTGCATCTGTATCCGATCTTCGCCAAGCCGTGGCAGTACATCCAGGCCAATGCACGTCTGACCTGGAAGCTGGACAAGCAAGGCTTCACCCTGATCGCCCCATATATCAAGGTACTGGGCGAGGAAGGCAAGGTGGCGGCGGACTTCCTGATTCGCCTGCATTTCGACCACAGCCAGGAAGACTACATGGACCTGCGGGTCGGCATGGTCGATGGCGATGGCCGTTTCACCCCCAAGTACCTGCCCGCCGTGTTGAGCCCGGCGCTGGATGAGTGGTTGCGCACGGCGATCCTCAAAGGCGCGGTGGACGAAGGCTTCTTTCAGTACCAGGGTTCGCTCAGCCACAATGCACTGCCCGCGTCGCGCAATATCAGCCTGTTCTTCAAGGTGCATGATGCCGAACTGGCCTTCCAGCCGGGCTGGCCTCATGTGAACAAGGTCAATGGCGAAGTGTTCGTCGAGGAGAGCGGGGTACGCATTCTGGCGAGCAAGGGCCAATTGCTCGACACCCAGGTCAAGGATGTCTACGTCAATATCCCCCACGCCCCAGCGGGCGGGGACAGTCATCTGCTGCTTACGGGCGGGTTCTTTGGCGGTTTGGGCGACGGCCTGAAGATCCTTCAAGAAGCCCCTATCGGCACGGCGTCTACGTTCGCCGGCTGGAAAGGCGAGGGCGACCTGCAAGGTAGCCTGGACCTGGACGTACCGCTGGCCAAAGGCGCCGAGCCCAAGATCGTGGTGGACTTCAAGACCGACAAGGCGCGTCTGCAATTGGCCGAGCCGCCGCTGGACCTGACCCAGCTCAAGGGTGATTTTCGCTTCGACAGCGCCAAGGGCCTGAGCGGGCAGAAGATCTCGGCCCAGGCGTTCGACCGCCCCATCACGGCGCAGATCTTTGCCGAAGGCAAACCGGGTAATATCAGCACGCGGGTGACTGCCAATGGCCAGGTCACCGTCAAGCGCCTTACGGACTGGTTGAAAATCAGCCAGCAGTTGCCGGTCTCCGGCGATATTCCGTACCAGTTGCAAGTGATCCTGGACGGCGCGGACAGCCAGTTGATGGTCAACTCCAACCTCAAGGGTGTCGCGGTGGACCTGCCGGCACCGTTCGGCATGCCGGCCAGCCAGGGACGTGACAGCACCTTCCGCATGACTTTGCAGGGCGCTGAACGCCGTTACTGGTTTGATTACGGCGAGTTGGCTAACTTCACCTTTGCTGCGCCGCCGGACAAGTTCAATGATGGCCGTGGCGAACTGTTCCTCGGCGACGGTGATGCCGTGTTGCCCGGTGCCAAGGGCCTGCGCATTCGTGGCGTGCTGTCGGAACTGGATATCGATCCCTGGAAGAAACTTGTGGATCGCTACGCGGGCAATGATCCAGGTGGCAACGCCAAGCAACTGCTCAGCGGTGCGGACTTCAAAGTGGGCAAGCTGACCGGGTTTGGTACCCAGTTTGACCAGGTCAGCTTGCAGCTCGATCGCAAACCAGCGGCCTGGGGCCTGCAACTCGATAGCCAGCAAGCCAAGGGCGCGGTGAACCTGCCGGACGCCAAAGGCGCGCCGATTGCGGTCAACCTCAAGTATGTGAAATTGCCTGCGCCAGACCCGACCGCGCAGGCGGACGAAAACGCGCCGGACCCGCTGGCCGATATCGACCCCAAGAGCATTCCGGCACTGGATATTGCCGTCGACCAGCTGTTCCAGGGCTCGGACCTGATCGGGGCCTGGTCGCTGAGAATCCGCCCCACCGCCAAGGGCCTGGCCTTCAATAACCTCGACCTTGGCCTCAAGGGCATGCTGCTCAAGGGCGCTGGGGGTTGGGAAGGTGCGCCAGGCGCCAGCAGCAGTTGGTACAAGGGCCGCCTCGATGGGCGCAACATTGCCGACGTGCTCAAGGGCTGGGGTTTTGCGCCTACGGTGACCAGCGAAGACTTTCATCTGGACGTGGATGGCCGCTGGCCGGGCTCGCCTGCTTGGGTCGGGCCCAAGCGGTTTTCCGGCAGCCTGGATGCCGCGTTCCGTAAAGGTCAGTTCGTCGAAGTGGAGGGCGGGGCCCAGGCATTGCGAGTGTTTGGCCTGCTTAACTTCAACTCCATTGGCCGGCGTTTGCGTTTGGACTTTTCCGACTTGTTCGGCAAGGGCTTGAGCTACGATAGGGTCAAAGGCTTGTTGGCCGCCAGTAATGGCGTGTTCGTGACCCGCGAGCCCATCACCATGACCGGGCCTTCCACCAATCTGGAGCTTAACGGCACCCTGGATCTGGTTGCCGATCGCGTCGACGCCAAATTGCTGGTCACCTTGCCTGTGACCAACAACCTGCCGATTGCGGCGCTGATTGTCGGTGCGCCGGCCATTGGTGGTGCGCTGTTTTTGATCGACAAGCTGATCGGTGACCGGGTTTCGCGCTTCGCCAGTGTGCAATACAAGGTGCAAGGCCCCTGGAAGGATCCAAAAATCACCTTCGACAAGCCATTTGAAAAGCCAAACTGAGAGCCTGTGGAGTAGCATGGCCCCATGCCCTGTATGGAGTGTCGGCCCATGTCCTTTGCGGTAATTCAAATGGTCAGCCAGAGTGACGTGCTGGCCAACCTCGCCCAGGCGCGTCGCCTGCTGGAGCAGGCGGCGGCCGATGGCGCGAAACTCGCGGTGCTGCCAGAGAATTTCGCCGCCATGGGGCGCCGCGATGTGGCCGACATTGGCCGCGCCGAGGCGTTGGGGCAAGGCCCTGTGCTGCCCTGGTTGAAACAGGCCGCCCGCGACCTCACCTTATGGATAGTGGCCGGCACCTTGCCGCTGCCACCCAAGGACCAGCCCCACGCCAAACCCAATGCTTGCTCGCTGCTGATCAACGATCAGGGTGAAATCGTCGCTCGCTACGACAAACTCCACCTGTTTGATGTGGACGTAGCGGATGCTCGCGGTCGTTATCGCGAATCTGACGACTATGCTTTCGGTAACCAGGTGGTGGTGGCGGATACGCCGGTGGGCCGTGTGGGGTTAACGGTGTGTTACGACCTGCGTTTCCCCGAGCTGTACAGCGAGTTACGTGCGGCGGGGGCTGAACTGATTACCGCGCCCTCGGCCTTCACGGCGGTGACCGGGGCTGCGCATTGGGATGTGCTGATTCGCGCACGTGCCATCGAAACCCAGTGCTACCTGCTGGCAGCTGCCCAGGGCGGTGTGCACCCCGGCCCACGGGAAACCTTTGGCCACGCGGCGATTGTCGACCCTTGGGGCCGAGTGCTGGCGCAACAGGATCAAGGCGAGGCGGTGTTATTGGCCGAACGCGATAGCAGTGAACAGGCGTCGATACGGGCGCGCATGCCGGTGGCCAATCACCGGCGCTTTTTCTCGCAGGGCGCGCAGCGGCCTGCTTCAGAACGATGAATTTAAGGCCAAACCTATGAGCGAGTTGTTGTCCTCAGTCAGTGATCACCTCCTGGCACCCGGTGGCGTGACCATCGAAAGCCTGCAAACCGTGCTCGGCGATCTGGCCGGGCCGGGTATCGATGCGGCTGACCTGTATTTCCAGGGGCAGATTTCCGAGTCCTGGGCGCTGGAAGATGGGATCGTCAAGGAAGGCAGTTTCAACCTTGACCAGGGCGTAGGCGTTCGCGCGCAATCGGGTGAGAAAACCGGCTTTGCCTACAGCAATGCGATAACCCTGGAGGCCCTGGGCCTGGCGGCGCGTGCCGCCCGTTCGATTTCCCGTGCCGGGCAGAATGGCACGGTGCAGGCGTTCAGTACCCAGGACGTGGCGCAGTTGTATGCGCCGGATAACCCCTTGGAAGTGATCAGCCGTGCGGAAAAGGTCGAGCTGCTCAAGCGTATCGACGCTGCTACCCGTGCCTTGGACCCGCGTATCCAGCAAGTGACCGTGAGCATGGCTGGCGTGTGGGAGCGCATCCTCGTGGCGTCCACCGACGGTGGGCTGGCGGCGGACGTACGGCCGCTGGTGCGTTTCAATGTGAGTGTGATCGTCGAACAGAACGGGCGCCGCGAGCGCGGTGGGCATGGCGGCGGCGGGCGCACCGACTACCGTTATTTCCTCACTGACGACCGTGCCATGGGCTATGCCCGTGAGGCGCTGCGCCAGGCATTGGTCAACCTGGAAGCGATTCCGGCACCCGCCGGCACCTTGCCGGTGGTGCTGGGCTCGGGTTGGTCTGGCGTGTTGCTCCACGAAGCCGTGGGCCATGGCCTGGAAGGCGATTTCAACCGCAAGGGCAGTTCCGCCTACAGTGGGCGCATGGGCGAAATGGTTGCGTCCAAGCTGTGCACCATTGTCGATGACGGCACCCTGGCCGGCCGCCGTGGTTCGCTAAGTGTCGATGACGAAGGCACGCCGACCGAGTGCACCACCCTGATCGAGAACGGCGTGCTCAAGGGCTACATGCAAGACAAGCTCAACGCGCGCCTGATGGGCGTGGCGCGCACCGGTAATGGTCGTCGTGAATCCTATGCGCATCTACCAATGCCGCGCATGACCAACACCTACATGCTCGGTGGCCAAAGCGATCCGGCAGAAATCATTGCCTCGGTAAAACGCGGTATCTACTGCGCCAACCTCGGCGGCGGCCAGGTGGACATCACCAGCGGCAAGTTCGTGTTCTCCACCAGCGAGGCGTACCTGATCGAAGACGGCAAGATTACCGCGCCGGTCAAAGGGGCGACGCTGATTGGTAACGGCCCGGAAGCCATGAGCAAGGTGTCGATGGTCGGTAACGACCTGTCGCTGGACAGCGGGGTGGGCACGTGCGGCAAGGATGGGCAGTCGGTGCCGGTAGGTGTCGGCCAGCCAACCTTGAAAATTGATGCGATCACCGTGGGTGGTACGGGATCGTAGGAACGCAAGCTTCGGGTGGCGAAGACCGCCACCCGGAGAAGAGGATCAGCGCAGGCCGCGTTGAGTCTCGTCCAGCTCACGGATGTATTTGAAGATTTTACGGCTGGTGGCCGGCGCCTTGTTATGCGCCAGCTCGTGCTGGGCCTGACGGATCAGGGAGCGCAATTGCTGGCGGTCCGCGTCCGGGTAGTCCAGTACGAATTTCTCCAGCACCGCGTCATCGCCCGAGATCAGGCGGTCACGCCAACGTTCCAGGTTGTGGAAGCGTTCGTTGTACTGGCGAGTGGAGGCATCGGTTTGATCGAGCAAAGTCAGAATGGCGTCAATGTCTTGGTCGCGCATCAGTTTGCCGATAAACGAGATGTGCCGTTTACGCGCAATATTCGCGGTGTGCTTGGGCGCATCGGCCAGGGCCCGACGCATTTCGTCGGTCAGTGGCAGTTTGGCAACCAAATCTTTTTTGAGCGTTGTAAGGCGCTCGCCAAGGTCAACCAGAGCATGCAGCTCACGTTTGACCTGGGTTTTGCTTTTCTCCCCATCGAGGGAGTCGTCGTAAGAATCAACCATGGTGGCAGTCCGCAAAGAAACGCCGCCATGATAACCAGTCGGGGGCCGCTTGTCCGGCCCGGTCGCTCGATGGCCATTACCGAAAGCAGAATTTGAGTGGAGAAAACCATGAGTGCAGCCCAAAGCGTCGGTCCACAAGCGTTACCGGCCCTGCAGGAACAAGTCGAGCAGATCCTTGCCGAAGCCAAGCGCCAGGGGGCCAGCGCCTGTGAAGTGGCGGTGTCGCTGGAGCAAGGGTTGTCGACTTCGGTGCGCCAGCGGGAAGTGGAAACGGTTGAATTCAATCGCGACCAAGGGTTTGGCATTACCTTGTATGCGGGCCAGCGCAAAGGCTCGGCCAGCACTTCCGCCAGTGGCCCTGAGGCGATTCGCGAGACCGTCGCCGCAGCACTGGCGATTGCCAAGCACACGTCCGAGGATGAAAGCTCGGGCCTGGCCGACAAGGCGCTGATGGCCAAGGATGTGCAGGATTTCGACCTGTTCCATGCCTGGGATATCAGCCCTGAACAAGCTATCGAGCTGGCATTGACCTGCGAAGCGGCAGCCTTCGATGCCGATGCCCGCATCAAGAATGCGGACGGCACCACCTTGAGTACCCATCAGGGTTGCCGCGTCTACGGCAACAGCCATGGCTTTATCGGTGGCTATGCGTCCACGCGTCACAGCCTCAGTTGCGTGATGATCGCCGAAGCCAACGGGCAGATGCAGCGTGATTACTGGTATGACGTAAACCGCCAAGGCGATTTACTGGCAGACCCTGCAAGCATTGGCCTGCGTGCGGCGCAACGGGCTGCGAGCCGCCTGGGCGCGCGCCCGGTGCCGACCTGCGAAGTGCCTGTGCTGTTTTCCGCAGAGCTGGCCGGTGGTTTATTCGGCAGCTTCCTCGGCGCGATTTCCGGTGGCAACCTGTATCGCAAGTCTTCGTTCTTGGAAGGCGCCATCGGCCAGAAGCTGTTCCCTGAGTGGCTGACCATCGACGAGCGCCCGCATCTGATGCGCGCGATGGGCAGTTCGTCGTTCGACGGCGATGGCCTGGCGACCTATGCCAAGCCGTTTGTCGAGCAAGGTGAGCTGGTGTCCTATGTGCTGGGCACTTATGCCGGTCGCAAGCTGGGCCTGCCAAGCACCGCTAACGCAGGCGGCGTGCATAACCTGTTCGTGACCCACGGTGATGAAGACCAGGCGGCGTTGTTGCGGCGGATGGGGCGTGGGTTGCTGGTGACTGAATTGATGGGCCATGGCCTGAACATGGTCACCGGTGACTACTCGCGGGGTGCGGCGGGCTTCTGGGTGGAGAATGGCGAGATTCAGTTCGCCGTCCAGGAAGTGACCATCGCGGGCAATATGCGCGATATGTTCAAGCAGATCGTTGCCGTGGGTAACGACCTTGAACTGCGCAGCAATATCCGCACGGGTTCGGTGCTTATTGAACGCATGACGGTCGCTGGCAGCTAATCCCTCCCGCACGTTCTGAAAGGCGCGCCATCGCAAAGATGGCGCGCCTTTTTTATTGCGCCTCTTTTGACAGGATTAATGGGCTACTCTTGTTTTGATTCTCAATATCATTTAATAATAAATATCATTACCGAATGAGTGTGTCTCATGAGTTCTGTCTTGCATGAGGATCCCTATCTGGAAAGCTGGCGTTGGATGAGCCGCCAGATTCGCTGTGGCCTGGATCCCAATGAACCCCGCCTGATTGAGCATTACCTGAACGAAGGTCGATACCTGGCGTGTTGCACCGCAACCCATCCGTGGACCATCGCTGAAACCTCATTTCGTTTGTTGATCGACACCGCCGCTGATGTCGCCTTGCCCTGGCATTGGCGCTCCCTGTGCCTGGACCAGGCCTGGCGACCACTGCGCGACCTGGAAAAACTCTCCCACTGTGCCTGCCGCCTCAAGCGCTGGCAGACCTTTGCCTGGCAATTGGCGAGCTGCGAATTACTGCCTTCGATTTCCGTTTCTGACTTGGTGCAAGGATCTAATGATGAGTAACACCCGTATCGAACGCGACAGCATGGGCGAACTGCATGTGCCGCAAGAAGCTTTGTATGGCGCACAAACACAGCGTGCGGTGAACAACTTTCCGATCAGTCATCAACCCATGCCGGCGCAATTCATCCGCGCGCTGATCCTGGCCAAGACAGCCGCGGCCAAGGTCAACGTCGACCTCAAGCAAATCAGCGAAGGGCAGGGCAAGGCTATTGTCGATGCTGCCCAAGGCTTGCTGGAAGGCGACTACATGCAGCACTTCCCCGTGGATATCTTCCAGACCGGCTCCGGCACCAGCTCCAACATGAACGCCAATGAAGTGATCGCGACCCTTGCCAGCCGTTTGCTGGGCGAGGCGGTCAACCCCAACGATCATGTGAATTGCGGCCAGAGCAGCAACGACATCATCCCCACCACCATTCACGTCAGTGCTGCGTTGGTGCTGCACGAGCAAACGTTGCCGGCCCTGCTGCATCTGGTGCAGGTCATCGAGCAAAAAGCCGAGGCGGTTCACCCGTTCATCAAGACCGGCCGCACGCATTTGATGGACGCCATGCCGGTGCGCATGAGTCAGGTGCTGAACGGCTGGGCGCAGCAGCTCAAGGCCAATATCGGCCACTTGCAGGACCTGCTTCCGGCGCTGCAAGCATTGGCTCAGGGCGGCACGGCGGTCGGTACCGGGATCAATGCGCACTCCGAGTTTGCCGGGCGTTTCAGCCAGCAACTGAGCCTGTTGACCGGAGTGAAGTTCACACCCGGCAAGAACCTGTTTGCGCTGATTGGCTCCCAGGACACCGCCGTTGCAGTCTCTGGCCAGTTGAAAGCCTCGGCGGTGTCGCTGATGAAGATCGCCAATGACCTGCGCTGGATGAACTCCGGGCCATTGGCCGGCCTGGGTGAAATCGAACTGGAGGCGCTGCAGCCGGGCTCGTCGATCATGCCGGGCAAGGTCAACCCGGTCATCCCGGAAGCGACCGCCATGGTGGCCGCCCAGGTCATCGGCAATGACACAGTGATCACGGTGGCCGGCCAATCGGGCAATTTCGAGCTGAATGTGATGCTGCCGATCATCGCCCAAAACCTGCTCAGCAGCCTGGAGTTGCTGGCCAATGCCAGCCGGTTGCTGGCGGACAAGGCCATTGCCAGCTTCAAGGTCAACGAACCCAAGCTCAAGGAAGCGCTGTCGCGCAATCCGATCCTGGTCACCGCACTTAACCCGATCATCGGCTACCAGAAAGCCGCTGAAATCGCCAAGAGGGCGTATCAGCAAGGCCGCCCGGTGATCGATGTCGCCCTCGAACACACCGACCTGTCTCGCAGCCAACTGGAAGTCCTGCTGGACCCGGAAAAGCTCACCGCCGGCGGCGTGTAATCAACGACCCTGCTTTGGAGGCTCACCATGGAGCACTGGAAACGCACGATCGAACGGGCCAATCGCTGCTTTATGGCGGGTGAGCTGGTTGACGCTCGCGAGGCCTATCTGCAAGCCCTGGCCCTGGCCCAAGTGTTGTTCGAACGCTGGGCGGATGCTGACGAAGCAGTGGCGGCTTGCGTCATTTCCCATCACAACCTGGCGGACCTGCACTTGCGCCTGAACCAGCCTGAGGAAAGCGCCGAATACCTCTGCGCTATCCATCAGCGCCTCTTACAGACCATGCAGAACCCGCGGCTCAGCCCGTCACTGCGCGAGGCCGCGCTGCGCCAAAGCAGCAAGACCTACGTCGAGCTGCTGAATTTCATCAGCGATCACGGCGAATACCCACGCACTCATCGGCTGCTGGGCAGTGCTGCGACGCCAACGTCCACGTCCCACTATGGAGCACATTGATATGACTTATACCTTGCCGGCCTTGCCTTACGCCTACGACGCCCTCGAGCCGCATATCGACGCGCAAACCATGGAAATTCACTACACCAAGCACCACCAGACCTACATCAATAACCTCAATGCTGCGGTCGAGGGTACTGAGTTCGCCGGCTGGCCGGTGGAGAAGCTGGTGTCCAGCGTCCAAACATTGCCGGAGAAATTACGCGCTGCTGTGGTCAACCAAGGAGGCGGGCATGCGAACCACTCGTTGTTCTGGGCAGTCATGTCACCGACAGGGGGCGGCAAACCCGAGGGCGCGCTGGGCAGGGCTATCGACGAGCAATTGGGTGGTTTCGACAGCTTCAAGGAGGCGTTCACCAAGGCGGCCTTGACGCGATTCGGCAGCGGTTGGGCCTGGCTGAGCGTTACGCCACAAAAAACGCTGGTGGTGGAAAGCAGCGGCAACCAGGACAGCCCGCTGATGAGCGGCAATACGCCGGTGCTGGGCCTGGACGTCTGGGAGCACGCTTACTACCTGCAATATCAAAACCGACGACCGGAGTACATCAATGCATTCTATAGCGTCATCAACTGGCCGGAGGTTGCCGCGCGCTATCAGGCCGCTTTGGCCTGACATTCACTCCATAACAAGATCTAAGGCCGACTATGGGCACTCAAACACTGGCGATCGGTAGCGTGCGAATGTTTCGTTATGCGTTTGGCACGCTGCTGCTGTTGGCAGGTACTGCGTTATTGGTGGCCCATGGGCTGGCCTGGTTGAACCTGGAACCGCGCATACTGCGTGCTTTGCAGGGTGGGGCGATCTGCGCGCTTGGCACGGCGCTGGGCGCGGTGCCGGTGTTGGTGATTCGGCGCATGCCGATGGCGCTTAGCGACACCCTGCTGGGCTTTGGTGCCGGTGTGATGCTGGCGGCGACTGCGTTTTCTCTGGTGGTGCCGGGTATCGCCGCCGCCGAAAGCCTGGGACTTTCACCTTGGGGCGCCAGTGGCTTGATCAGCTTCGGCATCATGCTCGGGGCGTTCGGCCTGTACCTCGTAGACCGCAAGGTTTCTGGCGCCAGCCCGGAAATGCTGGTGGGTACACCGGATAAACCGGTTATCCCGCCGCGTATTTGGTTGTTCGTGTTTGCCATCATTGCGCACAACATTCCGGAAGGCATGGCTGTGGGGGTTTCTGCGGGCGGAGGCATGGCGGATGCCGACAGCCTCGCCATGGGCATTGCCCTGCAGGATGTGCCTGAAGGGCTGGTGATTGCGCTGGTATTGGCTGGGGCGGGAATGTCGCGGATCAAAGCCTTTTTGATTGGCGCTGCATCAGGCTTGGTTGAGCCGGTATTTGCGGTGCTCTGTGCATGGCTGGTGAGCCTTGCCGAAGTGTTGTTGCCGCTGGGTTTGGCGTTGGCCGCCGGGGCAATGTTGCTGGTCGTGACTCATGAAGTCATCCCCGAGTCACGCCGCAATGGCCATGAAAATCTCGCCAGCCTTGGGCTGTGCCTCGGGTTTTGCCTGATGATGGTGATGGATACGGCGTTAGGCTGAGGGTGGTTCCCTGTGGGAGCGAGCTTGCTCGAAAAAAAAACTGAGAGCACTGCGTTAACCAGGATGCCCGCGTTATCGTTGACGTTTTTCGCGAGCAAGCTCCTACAGTAGGGTTATTCGCCTTCGTCGAAGTAGTTGTTGATCAACGCGACCAGTGCGGCCATTGCTTCGTCTTCTTGCTCGCCTTCGGTGCGCAGATGGATTTTGGTGCCTTTGCCGGCCGCCAACATCATCATCGCCATGATGCTTTTGCCATCGACCATGGACTCTGGCGTACGCCCAGCACGGATCTGGCAGGGGAACTGGCCGGCCACGCCGACGAATTTAGCCGACGCCCGGGCGTGCAAGCCCAGCTTGTTGATGATTTCAATTTCCAGAGCAGGCATCGCGCAGGTGTTCCTTTCAACTCAGGTCGCGGTGGCGAACCTGGACGTTCTTGAGGGTTTGTTGCAGCACCTGGCCCAGCCGTTCAGTCAAATAGACCGAGCGGTGGTGGCCGCCGGTGCAGCCAATGGCAATGGTGACATAGGCTCGATTGCTGGCGGCAAAGCGCGGCAACCATTTGAGCAGGTAGCTGGAGATGTCCTGGAACATCTCTTCCACATCCGGTTGTGCGGCCAGGTAGTCGATCACAGGCTGATCCAGCCCGGACTGATCGCGCAACTCCGGTTTCCAGTAAGGGTTGGGCAGGCAGCGCACATCGAACACAAGGTCGGCATCTACCGGCATGCCGCGCTTGAAGCCAAATGACTCGACCAGAAACGCCGTCCCCGGCTCAGGCTGGTTCAGCAGGCGCAGCTTGATCGCGTCGCGCAACTGATACAGGTTCAGATTGGTGGTGTTGATCTTCAGGTCGGCCAGGTCAATGATCGGCCCGAGCAGCTTGGTCTCGTCCTCGATGGCTTCGGCCAGGGAGCGGTTGGCGCTGCTGAGGGGGTGGCGTCGACGGGTTTCGGAGAACCGCTTGAGCAAGGTCTCTTCGTCGGCATCCAGGTACAGCACATCGCAATGAATGTGCTTGGCACGCACTTCTTCCAACAGTTCCGGGAACCGCGAGAGGTGGCTAGGCAGGTTGCGCGCATCAATCGAGACCGCTACCAGCGGCTGCGCCAATTCGGTATGGATCAGTGCGCGTTCCGCCAGCTCTGGCAGCAGGCCGGCGGGCAGGTTGTCGATGCAATAGAAGCCGTTGTCCTCAAGCACATTGAGGGCGGTGCTCTTACCCGACCCGGAGCGACCGCTGACGATGATCAAACGCATGATTACTGCCCGTTTTGTTCATCCAGGACAACTTGGTACAACGCTTCATTGCTGGAGGCGCTGCGCAGTTTGTCGCGTACATCCTTGCGGTCCAGCATGCTGGCGATCTGCCGTAGCAGTTCCAGGTGCGCATCGGTGGCGGCTTCCGGGACCAGCAGCACAAACAGCAGGTCGACCGGGGCGCCGTCGATGGCGTCGAAATCAATCGGAGCGTCCAGGTGCATCAGCGCGCTCACAGGTTTATCACAACCTTTGAGGCGGCAGTGAGGGATCGCGATGCCGTTGCCAAAACCGGTGGAGCCGAGTTTTTCACGGGCAATCAGAGCTTCGAAGACATCTTGCATCTCCAGATCCGGAATTTCCCGGGCGATCAGGTTGGCAATTTGTTCGAGGGCGCGCTTTTTACTGCCGCCCGGCACGTTCACGAGGGAACGGCCGGGGGTCAGGATGTTTTCAAGTCGGATCATGGGGGGAGAGTTAACGACCTGTACCTTGCATCAGGTGCAGATTCTTTTCCTTATGCTTTATGAGTTGGCGGTCGAGCTTGTCGTAGAGCGAGTCAATTGCCGCATACATGTCTTCATGTTCTGCATTGGCAACGAGCTTGGCATTCGGTACGTGCAGGGTGGCCTCGATTTTCTGCTTGAGCTTATCGACCTCCATGATGACCTGCACGTTGGTGATCTTGTCAAAATGCCCCGCAAGCTTGTTCAGTTTGCTCTCGGTGTATTCACGCAGGGGCTTGGTGACTTCCAGCTGGTGTCCACTGATGTTGACTTGCATACAGCTTCTCCTTCGTTGCCAGTGCATAAAGCGGTGGGCAGGAATACCCACCACTGGAACGCTGTGGCCCGCCCGTCACATCAAACGCTTACGCTCGCTGGAAGGCGCGATCCCTAGGGACTCGCGGTACTTGGCGACGGTTCGACGGGCGACCTGAATGCCTTGTGCCTCCAGTAAACCAGCGATCTTGCTGTCACTCAACGGCTTTTTCTGATTTTCAGCGGCAACCAGTTTTTTGATGATCGCGCGGATCGCCGTGGACGAGCATTCACCGCCTTCAGAGGTGCTGACGTGGCTGGAGAAAAAGTATTTCAGCTCATAAATACCCCGTGGGGTATGCATGAATTTCTGCGTGGTAACTCGGGAAATCGTCGATTCATGCATGCCGACGGCTTCGGCGATGTCGTGCAGCACCAGAGGCTTCATGGCCTCGTCGCCGTACTCCAGGAAACCGCGCTGGTGTTCGACGATCTGGGTTGCGACTTTCATCAGGGTTTCGTTGCGGCTTTGCAGGCTCTTGATGAACCACCGCGCTTCCTGCAACTGGTTGCGCATGAAGGTGTTATCGGCGCTGGTGTCGGCGCGGCGCACAAAACCTGCGTATTGCGGGTTGACCCGCAGGCGCGGTACCGACTCCTGATTCAGCTCCACCAGCCAACGTTCGTTGTCCTTGCGCACAATGACGTCGGGCACCACATATTCGGCTTCGCTGGATTCGATCTGCGAGCCTGGGCGCGGGTTGAGGCTTTGCACCAGCTCGATGACCTGGCGCAAGTCATCTTCCTTGAGCTTCATACGGCGCATCAGTTGGCTGTAGTCGCGACTGCCCAACAGGTCGATGTAGTCGCTGACCAGGCGTTGCGCTTCGGTGAGCCATGGGGTCTTGGCCGGCAATTGGCGCAGTTGCAGCAACAGGCACTCGCTGAGTGTGCGGGCACCAATGCCGGCGGGCTCGAACTGCTGGATGCGGTGCAGGACGGCTTCGATTTCGTCCAGTTCGATATCCAGTTCCGGGTCGAAGGCCTCGAGGATCTCGTCGAGGGTTTCGTCCAGGTAACCCTGGTTATTGATGCAATCGATCAGGGTGACCGCGATCAGGCGATCGGTATCGGACATCGGCGCCAGGTTCAGTTGCCACAGCAAGTGGCTCTGCAGGCTCTCGCCCGCCGACGTGCGGGTGGTGAAGTCCCACTCGTCATCATCGCTGCTTGGCAGGCTGCTGGCGCTGGTCTGGTAGACGTCTTCCCAGGCGGTGTCCACGGGAAGCTCGTTGGGAATGCGTTCGTTCCAGTCGCCTTCCTCCAGGTTGTCCACCGTCGGGGCGGTTTCCTGATAGGAGGGTTCCTGCACGTCGGGATTGGGTTTTTGCTCGATGTTGTCGGCCAGCGGGTCTGCATTATCGAAGTCGTCGCCTTCTTCCTGGCGTTCGAGCATCGGATTGGACTCCAGGGCCTCCTGGATTTCCTGTTGCAGGTCCAGGGTCGACAATTGGAGCAGGCGGATGGCCTGTTGCAGCTGCGGTGTCATCGTCAGCTGCTGGCCCATTCTCAGGACTAGCGATGGTTTCATGGCAGGGGCTTAACACCTTATTCGCCGGCGCAATGCGCCATCCACGACAGGGCGCGTGAGCGCCAAACATAAGCAAATTATATGCCTGATCTCGGGGCCTTTGCCTAGAGCGCGGTAACAATAAAAAAACCGAGGTTTCCATTGACTCCCGCACGCTCCAGGTAAGAGCGCGATACCCCTGTGTTTACAGGCGGAACTCGTGACCCAGGTACACTTCCTTCACCAGCTCGTTGGCCAGGATGGTTTCGGCATCGCCTTCGGCAATCAGCTGACCATCGTTGACGATATACGCGGTTTCGCAGATATCGAGGGTTTCGCGCACGTTGTGATCGGTGATCAGCACGCCAATGCCCTTGGCCTTGAGGTGATGGATGATCTGCTTGATGTCGCCCACTGAAATCGGGTCGACACCGGCAAAGGGTTCATCCAGCAGGATGAATTTCGGCGCGGTCGCCAGGGCGCGGGCGATTTCCACGCGACGACGTTCACCACCGGACAAGCTCATGCCGAGGTTGTCGCGAATATGGTTGATGTGGAATTCCTGCAGCAGGCTTTCCAGCTCCTGGCGGCGACCATCGCGATCGAGTTCCTTGCGGGTCTCGAGGATCGCCATGATGTTGTCGGCTACCGACAGTTTACGGAAGATCGACGCCTCCTGCGGAAGATAGCCGATACCTGCCCGTGCACGACCGTGCATGGGTTGGTGGCTGACGTCCAGGTCGTCGATCAATACGCGACCCTGGTCCGCCTGGACCAGCCCGACGATCATATAGAAGCAGGTGGTTTTGCCGGCACCGTTAGGGCCGAGCAGGCCGACGATCTGGCCGCTGTCGATCGACAGGCTGACGTCGCGTACCACCTGGCGGCTTTTATAGGCCTTGGCCAGATGCTGGGCTTTCAGGGTTGCCATTACTCGGCCTTCTTCTTCGGCTGGATAACCATGTCGATGCGTGGGCGGGGTGCGGTGACCTTGTTGCCGTTGGCGCGACCGGCGTTAGCGATCTGCTTCACGGTGTCATAGGTGATTTTTTCACCTTCCGTGGAGTTGCCGTCCGGGCTCAGCACCTTGGCCTGATCAATCAGTACGATGCGGTTCTGCTGGGCGTGATACTGGATAGTCTTGCCGTAGCCTTTCATGGGGCCTGTATCGGTAGCGGACTGCTTCTGCTCGAAATAAGCCAGGTTGCCGACCGAAGTCACCACATCGATATCGCCGGTCTTGGTACGAGTCAGGGTCACCGTGTTGCCGGTAATCTTCATCGAGCCTTGGGTGATGATCACGCCGCCGGTGTAGGTGGCGACACCTTGCTTGTCATCGAGCTGCGCATCGTCAGCCGAGATGTGGATCGGTTGCTGGCTATCGTTCGGCAGAGCCCAGGCGCTCACGCTTCCCAGTGCTGCGCCCAGACCGAGCAAAATAGGGAGAGTTTTAACGAGCCTCATACTGTCCTCTTACGTTCGATAGCAGGTGTATCCTGCTTTCTTTCAAATACGCTTTCATTCCCTTGCCAGTCGATACACCGCCAGCGCCGTCGATTCTAACGTCTTGCTCGGTCTGCGCATATTGCTTCTGTGGGAATACGGTCATGCGACTGCTGGTAATGATGGTGTCGCGGTTCTGCGCGTCTGTACGTGCGACGCGAACCGAGTCGATCAGTTCAACTTCGGTGCCGTCAGGGTTGACTTCGCCACGCTTGCTGGTCACGTGCCAGGGGAATTCGGTGCCGCGATACAGGTTCAGGTCCGGATTGGTCAGCAGGCTGACTTCGGAAGCCTTCAAGTGCTCGACCTTGTCCGATGTCATCTCATACTGCACCTTGCCGTCGGGCAGGTACTGAATGCTGTAGGCATTGGTGGCGTAATAGTCGATAAGGCCTTCGTCAACCTGCGCAACAGGCTTGTCGAGAAAGCGCTCCGGGCTGATATTCCAGTAGCCCACCGCCAGGAGCAGCGCGGCGATGACCCCGAATAACAGGAAGTTGCGAATCTTTTTGCTCAGCATATAACGCTCTATAGGTAGGCGGCGTGGGCCGCTTCAAGACTGCCCTGGGCACGCAGGATCAACTCGCAGAACTCGCGGGCGGCACCTTCGCCGCCACGGGCGGTGGTGATGCCATGGGCGTGTTCGCGGACAAACGCCGCGGCATTCGCGACGGCCATGCCCAGGCCCACCCGGCGAATCACCGGCAGGTCTGGCAGGTCGTCGCCCAGATAGGCGACCTGTTCATAGCTTAGGTTGAGTTGGCCAAGAAGCTCGTCCAGCACCACCAGTTTATCCTCGCGGCCCTGATACAGGTGAGGAATACCGAGGTTTTGTGCGCGGCGTTCCACAACCGGTGTTTTTCGACCGCTGATAATTGCGGTTTGCACGCCCGCTGCCATCAGCATTTTGATGCCTTGGCCGTCGAGGGTGTTGAAGGTCTTGAATTCGCTGCCGTCTTCGAGGAAGTACAGGCGGCCATCCGTCAGCACGCCGTCAACGTCGAAAATCGCCAGTTTGATGTTTTTACCGCGTTGCATCAGGTCGCTGGTCATTTACATCACTCCTGCGCGCAGCAAGTCGCCTAGGTTTAGGGCCCCGATCGGCCGATCATCGTGGTCGACCACGATCAGTGCACCTATCCGGTGGTCTTCCATGATTTTCAACGCTTCAGCCGCGAGCATTTCGGCGCGGGCGGTCTTGCCGTGAGGGGTCATCACGGCGTCGATGGTCGCGGTATGGATATCAATGGTGCGGTCGAGGGTGCGACGCAGGTCGCCGTCGGTGAA
This sequence comes from Pseudomonas sp. GW821-FHT07B01, assembly GCF_059419065.1. NCBI lineage: Bacteria > Pseudomonadati > Pseudomonadota > Gammaproteobacteria > Pseudomonadales > Pseudomonadaceae > Pseudomonas > Pseudomonas sp. GW821-FHT07B01. Next base: position 115,899 of record NZ_JBWKRA010000010.1, read on the forward strand.
TATCCCGGCCAGCCGGCCATCGGTTTCGACGATGGCGGTCATGCCCAAGCCCTTGCGGGTCATTTCCATCAGCGCATCCCGAAGCAGAGTGCCGCGTGGAACGCTCGGCAGCTCGGCGCCGCTATGCATGACATTTTCCACTTTCAGCAGCAGGCGACGGCCCAGTGCGCCACCCGGATGTGAAAATGCGAAGTCCTCGGCCGTAAACCCGCGGGCCTCCAGCAATGCCACCGCCAGGGCATCGCCCATTACCAGCGCGGCGGTGGTGGAGGAGGTGGGCGCCAGGTTCAGCGGGCAGGCCTCGTGGGCCACGTGCACGTTCAGGTTGACGTCGGCAGCCTTGGCCAACGTTGACTCAGGGTTGCCTGTGAGGCTGATCATCTGGATGCCCAGGCGCTTGATCAGCGGCAACAGGGTCACGATTTCGTTGGTGGTGCCGGAGTTGGACAGCGCCAAAATCACGTCATCCTTGGTGATCATGCCCATGTCGCCGTGGCTGGCTTCGGCCGGGTGCACGAAAAACGCAGTGGTCCCCGTGCTCGCCAAGGTCGCCGCGATCTTGTTGCCAATGTGGCCGGACTTGCCCATGCCGACCACCACAACGCGGCCCTTGCTGGCCAGAATCATCTCGCAGGCACGCACGAAATCCGCGTCGATATGCGCCAGCAAGCCCTCTACGGCTTCAAGCTCAAGGCGTATGGTGCGTTGTGCGGATTGAATAAGGTCGCTGGATTGGCTCATGTCTGAAATCGTATAGCCTGACGAAAAGTCGGCGATTATAGCGGTAATGATCGATTCCCTCACGCAAGTTCGTCAGGCTTTGTGCGCGGGATAACTGAAAACCACCGTGGGCAACATAGCAAGCAACGTTTTTTCCCTGTCTCAAATCTGAACCAGCGCTGTTCCGGCCTTGGGCGCTCTGTACCAGCAGTGATATAGTTCGCCGCCAGTTCGGTCCGCCCAACCCATGTGCTCAACTATTGCGCATCTGTTGAAAACCAAAGTCGCACACATGGTGTCTGAGTGAAAGGCTGCATCCCAAGGAGATTAGATGAGTGCCGATAACGCCTACGCGGTCGAGCTGAAGGGTCTTACCTTCAAGCGCGGTACGCGCAGCATCTTCAATAACGTCGATATTCGCATTCCTCGCGGCAAGGTCACGGGCATCATGGGGCCTTCCGGTTGCGGCAAGACCACCCTGTTGCGTCTGATGGGCATGCAATTGCGCCCCAGTGCCGGGGAAGTGTGGGTCAACGGCCAGAACCTGCCAACGCTGTCGCGTAGCGATCTGTTCGATGCGCGCAAGCATATGGGCGTGCTATTTCAGAGCGGCGCGCTGTTCACCGACCTCGATGTGTTCGAAAACGTAGCCTTCCCGCTGCGGGTGCACACCCAGCTGTCCGATGAGATGATTCGTGACATCGTGTTGTTGAAACTGCAGGCCGTAGGGCTTCGCGGCGCCATCGACCTGATGCCGGACGAGTTGTCCGGCGGCATGAAGCGCCGTGTCGCCTTGGCGCGGGCGATTGCCCTCGACCCACAGATCCTCATGTATGACGAGCCATTCGTAGGTCAGGACCCGATCGCCATGGGCGTGTTGGTGCGCCTGATCCGCCTGCTCAACGATGCATTGGGGATCACCAGTATCGTGGTGTCCCACGACCTGGCCGAAACCGCGAGCATCGCCGACTACCTGTATGTAGTGGGTGATGGTCAGGTGCTGGGGCAGGGTACGCCTGAAGAGTTGATGAACGCCGATAATCCGCGCATTCGCCAATTCATGACCGGCAACCCCGATGGCCCGGTGCCTTTTCACTTTCCGGCAGCGGACTACCGCTCAGATCTTCTGGGGAAGCGCTGATGCGCAAGACATCTCTTATCGAGAAGGTTCGCCTTTTCGGTCGTTCGGGCATCGACATCGTCGAAGTGCTGGGGCGTTCGACCATTTTCCTGTTTCACGCCTTGCTGGGGCGCGGCGGCATCGGCGGCGGCTTTGGCCTGCTGGTCAAGCAACTGCACTCGGTGGGGGTGATGTCCCTGGTGATCATCGTGGTCTCCGGCGTATTCATCGGCATGGTGCTGGCGCTGCAGGGTTTCAATATCCTGTCCAGCTACGGCTCGGAGCAGGCGGTAGGGCAGATGGTGGCCCTGACCCTGTTGCGTGAGCTTGGCCCGGTGGTTACCGCCTTGTTGTTCGCGGGGCGTGCAGGTTCGGCGCTGACCGCTGAAATCGGCAATATGAAATCCACTGAGCAGCTGTCCAGCCTGGAAATGATCGGCGTGGACCCGCTCAAGTACATTGTTGCCCCGCGCCTGTGGGCCGGCTTCATTTCCCTGCCACTGCTGGCAATGATCTTCAGCGTGGTGGGTATCTGGGGTGGTTCGTGGGTGGCGGTTGACTGGCTGGGGGTCTACGACGGCTCCTACTGGGCCAACATGCAAAACAGCGTGACCTTCACCGGTGACGTGCTCAACGGCATCATAAAGAGCATCGTCTTTGCCTTTGTGGTGACTTGGATTGCCGTATTCCAAGGCTATGACTGTGAGCCCACTTCAGAGGGGATCAGCCGTGCCACTACCAAGACCGTTGTATACGCCTCGCTGGCGGTACTGGGCCTTGACTTCATTTTGACCGCCTTGATGTTTGGAGATTTCTGATGCAAAACCGCACTGTGGAAATCGGTGTCGGCCTTTTCTTGCTGGCTGGCATCCTGGCTTTACTGTTGCTGGCCCTGCGAGTCAGCGGCCTTTCGGCCAGCCCTACCGCCGATACCTATAAACTTTACGCGTACTTCGACAATATCGCCGGTTTGACGGTCAGATCCAAAGTGACCATGGCCGGTGTCACCATCGGCAAGGTCACGGCAATCGATCTGGATCGCGACAGCTTTACCGGTCGGGTAACGATGCAACTGGACAAGAAGGTAGATAATCTGCCAACTGACTCCACGGCATCTATCCTCACTGCGGGTTTGCTGGGCGAGAAGTACATCGGGGTCAGCGTGGGTGGGGAAACAGCCCTGCTCAAGGATGGTTCGACCATCCACGACACACAGTCGTCGCTGGTGCTTGAAGACCTGATCGGGAAATTTTTGCTCAATACGGTCAATAAAGACGCCAAATGAGGAATCTGTTCATGATCTCTACCTTGCGACGTGGCCTGCTGGTACTGCTTGCAGCATTGCCGATGATGGCCAACGCGGCAGGTTCTGCCCACGATTTGGTGCAGGACACCACCAGCAAAATGCTGGCTGACCTCAAGGCTAATAAAGAACAGTACAAGCAAGACCCTTCCAAGTTCTACAACGCGCTCAACACGATCGTTGGCCCTGTGGTCGATGCTGAAGGCATCTCCAAAAGCATCATGACGGTCAAGTATTCGCGCAAGGCTACGCCTGCGCAGATGCAGACGTTTCAGGAAAACTTCAAGAAGGGTCTGTTCCAGTTCTACGGCAACGCTCTGTTGGAATACAACAACCAGGGCATTATCGTTGATGCGCCCAAGGACGAGTCGGGCGACCGTGCTGAAGTCGGGATGAAAGTCTCCGGCAGCAATGGCGCCGTGTACCCTGTGTCCTACACCCTGACGAAGATCAATGGTGAGTGGAAACTGCGTAACGTGATCATCAACGGTATCAACATCGGCAAGCTGTTCCGTGATCAGTTCGCCGACGCGATGCAGCGCAATGGCAACGATCTGGACAAGACCATCAACGGTTGGGCCGGTGAAGTGGCCAAGGCCAAGGAAGAAACCGATAAAGCTGCCGGGAAACCTGCGCAATGACCGAGTCGGCTGTTCGTATCGGCGACGCCGGCGAGCTGTTCCTCAGCGGCGTGCTGGATTACCGCACCGGGCCTGACCTGCGCAAGCAGGGCCAGGCGCTGATCAAGGCCAGCAAGGCGCCAGAGCTGGTGCTTGATTGCTCGGCGGTGACCAAGTCCAGCAGCGTCGGCCTGTCGTTGTTGCTGTGCTTCATGCGTGATGCCGAGGCGGCGAAAAAGCCGGTCAGCATCCGTGCGTTGCCGGAAGACATGCGCGAAATTGCCGAAGTTTCCGGTTTGACCGAGCTGCTGGCGCATCCCTGATACACATTATTAAAGAAGCCCCCCGTCAGAGTCCTGCTATGCGGGGTTCGCAGGCGCGGGGCTTTTTTGTATGATGTGCGACCCGTGCGCACTGGGCGCCGATAGAGGTTGAGCATGCAGGCCCTAGAAGTTAAGAGCTTCCTTGAAGGAAAGCTGCCTGAAACGACTGTAGAAGTCGAAGGCGAAGGCTGCAATTTCCAGCTGAACGTGATTAGCGATGAACTGGCGGCATTGAGCCCGGTCAAGCGTCAGCAGCAGATCTATGCCCATTTGAACCCATGGATCACCGATGGCAGCATCCATGCGGTCACTATGAAATTTTTCAGCCGCGCGGCCTGGGCCGAGCGCACCTGAGCCCCCAAGGCGTCGAGATTCTTATGGATAAATTGATTATTACCGGCGGTGCCCGCCTTGATGGCGAGATTCGCATTTCCGGTGCGAAAAACTCCGCCTTGCCGATCCTGGCAGCGACCCTGCTGTGCGATGGCCCGGTGACTGTGGCCAACCTGCCGCACCTGCACGACATCACCACCATGATCGAGTTGTTCGGTCGCATGGGCATTGAGCCGGTGATCGACGAGAAGCTGGCCGTCGAAATCGACCCACGCACCATCAAGACCCTGGTCGCTCCGTACGAACTGGTGAAAACCATGCGTGCGTCGATCCTGGTGCTGGGCCCTATGGTTGCTCGTTTCGGCGAAGCCGAAGTAGCCTTGCCTGGCGGTTGCGCCATTGGTTCGCGTCCGGTCGACCTGCACATCCGTGGCCTTGAGGCCATGGGCGCAGTCATCGACGTCGAAGGCGGCTACATCAAGGCCAAGGCGCCGGAAGGCGGCCTGCGCGGCGCGAACTTCTTCTTTGATACCGTCAGCGTCACCGGTACCGAGAACATCATGATGGCCGCTGCCCTGGCCAACGGTCGCAGCGTGTTGCAGAACGCCGCACGCGAGCCGGAAGTGGTCGACCTGGCCAACTTCCTCAACGCCATGGGCGCGAAGGTTTCCGGCGCTGGCACTGACACCATCACTATTGATGGTGTAGAGCGTCTGCACACCGCCACCTACAAAGTCATGCCTGACCGCATCGAGACCGGCACCTACCTGGTTGCCGCTGCCGTGACCGGTGGCCGTGTGAAGGTCAAGGACACCGATCCGACCATCCTGGAAGCCGTCCTGGAAAAACTCAAGGAAGCCGGCGCAGAGATCACCACCGGCGAAGACTGGATCGAGCTGAACATGCACGGCAAGCGGCCAAAAGCCGTCAACGTGCGTACTGCTCCGTACCCGGCGTTCCCGACCGACATGCAAGCGCAGTTCATCTCCTTGAACGCGATTGCCGAAGGCACCGGTGCCGTGATCGAGACCATCTTCGAAAACCGCTTCATGCACGTGTACGAACTGCACCGCATGGGCGCCAAGATCCAGGTCGAAGGCAACACCGCCATCGTCACCGGCATCGACAAGCTCAAGGGCGCGCCAGTCATGGCAACCGACCTGCGTGCCTCGGCCAGCCTGGTAATCTCGGCACTGTGCGCAGAAGGCGACACCCTGATCGACCGCATCTACCACATAGACCGTGGTTACGAGTGCATCGAAGAGAAACTGCAGATGCTCGGCGCGAAGATTCGCCGCGTACCGGGCTAGTCCCTGTTTGTGGCGAGGGAGCTTGCTCCCGCTGGACTGCGTAGCAGTCCCGCTCTTCGAGGGCCGCTTCGCGTCCCAGCGGGAGCAAGCTCCCTCGCCACAGTTTGTTGTTGACTGGTTTGTTTCAAATCGAGGCTGTCATGGCCTCGATCTGTGTCTGGCGCCGTTTGCGACCGGACAGCAATAGCCTGATGAAGGACTGACATTTCCCATGTTGACCATCGCACTGTCCAAGGGCCGCATCCTTGACGACACGTTGCCGCTTCTGGCTGAAGCGGGCATCGTGCCGACCGAGAATCCGGACAAGAGCCGCAAGCTGATCATCCCCACGACCCAGGACGACGTGCGCCTGCTGATCGTGCGGGCTACCGACGTGCCGACCTACGTTGAACATGGTGCCGCCGACCTGGGTGTTGCCGGCAAGGACGTGCTGATGGAATACGGCGGCCAGGGCCTGTACGAGCCCCTGGACCTGCGCATCGCACTGTGCAAACTGATGACCGCCGGACGCGTCGGTGATGTCGAACCCAAGGGCCGCCTGCGGGTCGCCACCAAGTTCGTCAACGTTGCCAAGCGCTATTACGCCGAACAAGGCCGTCAGGTCGATATCATCAAGCTCTACGGCTCCATGGAGCTGGCACCGCTGATCGGCCTGGCGGACAAGATCATCGACGTGGTCGACACCGGCAACACCCTGCGCGCCAACGGTTTGGAGCCCCAGGATTTTATCGCTGACATCAGCTCCCGCCTGATCGTCAACAAAGCATCGATGAAGATGCAGCACGCCCGTATCCAGGCGTTGATCGACACCCTGCGCAAGGCAGTGGAGTCTCGACACCGCGGTTGACTCACCCGCGTAGCTGAAGAGCTACGCCCGTCTATCCGCCTCATAGCCAGAATTCTCAGGTGCCCAAGCGGAAACGACTGCTAGTTTAGGGCGCCTGAGTTTTTGCCAATTCTATTGAGGCCCTCGCTATGACCACGTCCACTGCAATTGCCCGACTCAACGCTGCCGACCCGGATTTCGCCCATCATCTGGATCATCTGCTGAGCTGGGAAAGCGTGTCCGACGACTCGGTCAACCAGCGGGTGCTCGACATCATCAAGGCCGTGCGTGAGCGCGGTGATGCTGCGCTGGTGGACTTCACCCGCCAGTTCGACGGCCTGGACGTGCAGTCCATGGCTGACCTGATCCTGCCGCGTGAACGCCTGGAGCTGGCGCTGACGCGCATCACCGCACCGCAGCGCGAAGCCCTCGAAGTCGCTGCGGCGCGGGTACGCAGCTATCACGAAAAGCAGAAGCAGGACTCCTGGAGCTACACCGAGGCCGACGGCACTGTGCTGGGCCAGAAGGTCACGCCACTGGACCGCGCCGGTCTGTACGTGCCGGGCGGTAAGGCGTCGTATCCATCGTCGGTGTTGATGAATGCGATCCCGGCCAAAGTCGCAGGTGTGACCGAAGTGGTCATGGTGGTGCCGACCCCGCGAGGCGAAATCAACGAGTTGGTGCTGGCTGCCGCCTGCATCGCCGGTGTGGACCGTGTGTTCACCATCGGTGGCGCCCAAGCCGTTGCAGCGCTGGCCTATGGCACCGAAAGCGTGCCGAAGGTCGACAAAGTGGTCGGCCCCGGCAATATCTACGTCGCTACCGCCAAACGCCATGTGTTCGGCCAGGTCGGTATCGACATGATTGCCGGTCCTTCGGAAATCCTCGTGGTGTGTGACGGCCAGACCGACCCGGACTGGATCGCCATGGATCTGTTCTCCCAGGCGGAGCACGATGAAGACGCCCAGGCGATCCTGGTCAGCCCCGATGCCGAGTTCCTCGACAAGGTCGCCGCCAGCATCAATAAGCTGCTGCCGACCATGGAGCGTGCCGAGATTATCGAGAAGTCGATCAACGGCCGTGGTGCGCTGATTCTGGTGAGTGACATGGAGCAGGCCATTGAAGTGGCCAATCGCATCGCACCGGAGCACCTTGAGCTGTCCGTAGCGGACCCACAGGCCTGGTTGCCATCGATCCGTCACGCTGGGGCGATCTTCATGGGCCGTCACACCAGCGAAGCCCTGGGCGACTATTGCGCCGGCCCCAATCACGTGTTGCCAACCTCCGGCACTGCGCGTTTCTCGTCGCCGCTGGGGGTGTACGACTTCCAGAAGCGCTCGTCGATTATCTTCTGCTCGCCACAAGGCGCTTCCGAGCTGGGCAAGACCGCCTCGGTGCTGGCCCGTGGTGAATCCCTCAGCGCGCACGCACGCAGCGCTGAATACCGCATCGTTAAGGGAGCGTAAGGCATGAGCAAATTCTGGAGCCCTTTCGTCAAGGACCTGGTGCCTTACGTACCCGGCGAGCAACCGAAGCTGACCAAACTGGTCAAGCTCAACACCAACGAAAACCCCTACGGCCCATCGCCCAAGGCGCTGGCGGCAATGCAGGCCGAGTTGAACGACAACTTGCGCCTGTACCCGGACCCCAACAGCGACCTGCTCAAGCAGGCCGTGGCCAGGTATTACGGGATCGATGCCGGCAAGGTGTTCCTCGGCAACGGTTCTGACGAAGTCCTGGCGCACATCTTCCATGGCCTGTTCCAGCACGATCTGCCGCTGCTGTTCCCGGATATCAGCTACAGCTTCTACCCGGTGTACTGCGGCCTGTACGGCATTACGTTCGACGCGGTGCCACTGGACGAACAGTTCCAGATTCGGGCCGCTGACTATGCCAGGCCCAACGGCGGGATCATCTTCCCCAACCCTAACGCGCCCACCGGCTGCGTAGTGGCGCTGGACGCGGTGGAGCAGATCCTCAAGGCCAGCCCGGATTCGGTGGTGGTGGTCGATGAAGCCTATATCGACTTCGGCGGCGAAACTGCCATCAGCCTGGTCGACCGTTACCCGAACCTGCTGGTGACCCAGACCCTGTCCAAATCGCGCTCACTGGCCGGTTTGCGTGTGGGCCTGGCTGTGGGCCACCCAGACCTGATCGAGGCGCTGGAGCGGGTCAAGAACAGCTTCAACTCCTACCCGTTGGATCGGTTGGCGATTGTTGGCGCGGCGGCCGCGTTTGACGACCGTGAATACTTTGAGAAAACCTGCCAGTGGGTGATCGACAGCCGCAACCAGGTCGTCGCGCAATTGGAAGCTAAGGGATTCGAGGTGTTGCCATCGGCAGCGAACTTCATCTTCGCCCGTCACCCGCGGCATGGCGCTGCAGGACTGGCCGCCAAGTTGCGTGAGCAAGGGGTGATCGTGCGGCACTTCAAGCAGGAGCGGATTGCCCAGTTCCTGCGGATCAGCATCGGGACGCCGGAGCAGAACCAGGCGCTGATCGACGGGCTCGGCGAGCTCTGACAGACGCTGAAAATCAAATGTGGGAGCTGGCTTGCCTGCGATGACGGTGTAACAGTCGACCTATCTGTCGTTTGATACACCGCTATCGCAGGCAAGCCAGCTCCCACACTGATTTGCGTTTAGTCAGTTACAGCAGCGGCTCATCCGGCTTCTTGTTCTTCCAGCCATCATTGCCCGGCAGCAGCAAGTTCAAACCAATTGCCACCACCGCACACAGGGCGATGCCCTTGAGGCCGAAATCATCCGGGCCGGTGCCGGTACCCACCAGCACACCGCCAATCCCGAACACCAGGGTTACCGACACAATCACCAGGTTGCGCGCCTCGCCCAGGTCGATCTTGTGGCGAATCAGCGTGTTCATCCCCACCGCGGCAATCGAGCCGAACAGCAGGCACAGAATCCCGCCCATCACCGGCACCGGGATGCTCTGCAGCAGCGCGCCGAACTTGCCGATGAACGCCAGGCTGATGGCAAACACTGCCGCCCAGGTCATGATTTTCGGGTTGTAGTTCTTGGTCAGCATCACGGCGCCGGTCACTTCGGCGTAGGTGGTGTTCGGCGGGCCGCCAAACATGCCGGCAGCCGTGGTGGCGATACCGTCACCCAGCAGCGTGCGATGCAGGCCAGGCTTTTTCAGGTAATCGCGGCCGGTCACGCTGCCTACCGCAATCACACCCCCGATATGCTCGATCGCCGGGGCCAGGGCCACCGGGACGATAAACAGGATCGCCTGCCAGTTGAACTCCGGCGCGGTGAAGTGGGGCAGGGCGAACCAGGGGGCGGCGGCGATTTTCGCCGTGTCGACCACACCAAAGTAGAACGACATGGCAAAACCCACCAGCACGCCGGAAATGATCGGCACCAGGCGGAAAATGCCCTTGCCGAACACCGCCACGATCAAAGTGGTAAGCAGCGCTGGCATCGAGATCAGCATCGCCGTCTGATAGTGGATCAGCTCTGCACCGTCGCCAGACTTGCCCATGGCCATGTTGGCGGCAATCGGCGCCATGGCCAGGCCGATCGAGATAATCACTGGGCCAATCACCACGGGCGGCAGCAGCCGGTCGATAAAACCGGTGCCCTTGACCTTCACGGCCAGTCCCAGGAACGTATAAACGAAACCCGCCGCCATCACGCCGCCCATGGTCGCCGCCAGGCCGAACTGGCCCTTGGCGAGAATGATCGGGGTGATGAACGCGAAGCTCGATGCCAAAAATACCGGCACCTGCCGCCCTGTCACCACCTGGAACAGCAACGTGCCCAGGCCTGCGGTAAACAGCGCGACGTTTGGATCAAGACCTGTGATCAGCGGCATCAACACCAACGCGCCAAATGCTACGAAGAGCATTTGTGCGCCAGACAGGATCTGGCGCCAAAGCGGGTCGTTGAATTCATCCTGCATGCTCACGCGTCCTTCTGCTTGGTGCCGAAGATCTTGTCACCGGCATCGCCCAGGCCCGGAATGATGTAGCCGTGTTCATTCAGGCGCTCATCGATGGATGCGGTGTAGATCTGTACATCCGGATGGGCCTTCTCGACGGCGGCGATGCCTTCGGGCGCGGCCACCAGCACCATGGCGCGGATGTCCCGGCAACCGGCTTTTTTCAGCAGGTCGATGGTGGCGACCATGGAACTGCCGGTGGCGAGCATCGGGTCGATGATCATGGCCAGGCGCTCGTTGATTTCCGGGACGAGTTTTTCCAGGTAGGTGTGGGCCTGCAGTGTTTCTTCATTGCGGGCTACGCCCACGGCGCTGACCTTGGCACCCGGGATCAGGCTGAGTACACCTTCGAGCATACCGATACCGGCACGCAGGATAGGGACGACGGTAATTTTCTTACCGGCGATTTTCTCCACTTGTACGGGACCAGCCCAACCGGGGATCTCGTAGGTCTCCAGGGGCAAATCCTTGGTGGCTTCGTAAGTGAGCAACGCTCCGACTTCCTGAGCAAGCTCACGGAAGTTCTTCGTGCTAATGTCGGCACGGCGCATAAGGCCGAGTTTGTGTCGGATCAGCGGGTGGCGGATCTCGCGAGTGGGCATAGGAAAGGCTCCGGCGGCGGGCAAAAAAACCGGCCTAGATTAATCTATCCGAGGGTGTTGTCCTATAGACATCAAGTACGTTAGTCCATAAAGGCTTGATTGGAGCGCACGAGAAGCGTACCTTCGCCCGCTTTTCTTGCCACAGCACCCCCTTGGAGAGCGCCATGTCTGCTGATCTCGAGCATATCCGTCAAATCATGCACGAGGCTGACTGCCTGTACACCGAAGCGCAAGTCGAAGCAGCGATCGCCAAGGTTGGCGCGCACATCACCCGCGAAATGGCCGACACCAACCCGGTGGTCTTCTGCGTGATGAACGGTGGCCTGATCTTCGCCGGTAAATTGCTGACTCACCTGCAGTTCCCGCTGGAAGCCTCTTACCTGCACGCCACCCGCTATCGCAATGAAACCAGCGGCGGCGACTTGTTCTGGAAGGCCAAGCCGGAAGTGTCTTTCATCGACCGTGATGTGTTGATCATCGATGACATTCTCGATGAAGGTCACACCCTGGGCGCTATCATCGATTTCTGCAAACATGCCGGCGCACGCAAAGTGCACACCGCCGTGCTGATCGACAAAGACCACGACCGCAAGGCGCGCCCAGAGCTGAAAGCCGACTTTGTCGGGTTGCCGTGCGTCGACCGTTATATCTTCGGGTATGGCATGGACTACAAGGGCTACTGGCGTAATGCCAATGGCATCTACGCCGTTAAAGGGATGTAATCGGTAGACGCTGTTTGCCCAGCTGGCCGCGGGGGCTTGTTTCTCACCGCTTTCGAAGCCGGCGTCGCGCAGGTAGACTTCAAGCCCCGTGTAAATGTCTGCAGGCTGGAGTCGGTAATGCGTAAAGATAAGAAACAGGTGATTGGCGACGAAATCGGTGACGACCAGATCAAGTTGTTCCTGGACTTCGAGCCGGTTGATGCGACGTCGCCGTCCCTGCACAAACTGATCAAGGCCTATCGCGGCCTGCGTATCGACGACTTCGAGCGTTTCCTGGGCTTTTTCAAAGAAGCAGGCCTGGACCTGGACGGCAAGGACGAGCATGGCCAGACCTTCGTCGACCTGATCAAAGACCAGCGCAACGCCGCCGAATACATCGAGCTGATCGACAACGCCCGCGGCTGATTATCCGAGCCACAAAAAAACGCCCCGGCCTCATGAGAGGCCGGGGCGTTTCGCTTTCAACGGTAGGCGCGAGCTTGCTCGCGAAGAGCCTGAGAGCGCTGCGTTAATCCACTTGCGCTGCGTTATCGTTGACGTTTTTCGCGAGCGAGCTCGCTCCTGCAGGTTCCACCAGCTCCAGGCTGATGTTGTTCTGCGTGTTGAGCTTGCGATACAGCTCGGCGTCCGTCTCCAGCACTTTCTCGCGCGCCGGGAAGATCTCATGCAGCTTGGTAGCCCACTCACCGGCGGCTTTCTGCGGGAAGCAGCGCTCGATCAGCTCCAGCATGATCGAGACGGTGACCGAAGCACCAGGAGACGCGCCCAGCAGCGCTGCAAGCGAACCGTCCTTGGCAGCAACCAGTTCGGTGCCGAACTGCAGCACGCCGCCTTTCTTCGGATCTTTCTTGATGATTTGCACGCGCTGGCCGGCCACTTCCAGGCGCCAGTCTTCGGCTTTCGCCTCGGGGTAGAAGCGACGCAGGGATTCCAGGCGCTGTTCCATGGACTGGCGCACTTCGCTGACCAGGTACTTGGTCAGGTCCATGTTGTCGCGGGCCACGGCCAGCATCGGGCCGATGTTGCCGGCGCGAATCGACATCGGCAGGTCAAGGAACGAGCCGTGCTTGAGGAACTTGGTGGTGAAACCGGCGTATGGCCCGAACAGCAGGGATTTCTTGCCATCCACCACGCGGGTGTCCAGGTGCGGCACGGACATCGGCGGCGAGCCCACGGCAGCCTGGCTGTAGACCTTGGCCTGGTGCTGCTTGACCACTTCCGGGTTGTCGCAACGCAGCCACTGGCCGCTCACCGGGAAGCCGCCGAAGCCTTTGCTCTCTTCGATGCCCGAGGCCTGCAGCAACGGCAGCGCCGCACCGCCAGCGCCGAGGAACACGAACTTGGCATCGACGTCGCGGCTGTTACCGCTGTTGACGTCCTTGATGCTCACGGTCCAGCCTGCGCCGTTGCGCTTGAGGCCGGTTACGCGCTTGCAGTACTTGACTTGGGCGTCTGGCGAACTGGTCAGGTGGCTGAGCAGCTGATTGGTCAGGGCGCCAAAGTTGACGTCGGTGCCGTTCATCACACGGGTGGCGGCGATTTTTTCGTCGAGCGGGCGGCCCGGCATCATCAACGGCATCCACTCGGCCATTTCGCTGCGGTCTTCGGTGTAGTGCATGTCCGAAAACGCGTGGTGCTGGCTGAGGGTCTCAAAGCGCTTCTTGAGGAAGGACACGCCTTTGTCGCCCTGCACGAAGCTCAGGTGCGGCACCGGGCTGATGAACGACCTGGACGAGCCAAAGGTGCCTTTTTTGGTCAGGTAAGCCCAGAACTGCTTCGACACCTCGAACTGGGTGTTGATGTGCACGGCTTTCTTGATGTCGATGGAGCCATCGGCGGCCTGCGGCGTGTAGTTCAGCTCACACAGCCCGGCGTGGCCGGTACCGGCGTTGTTCCACGGGTTGGAACTCTCCGCGGCACCCGAATCCATCAGCTCAACGACTTCCAGCGTGAGGCCGGGGTCGAGCTCTTTGAGCAGTACGGCCAGGGTGGCACTCATGATGCCGGCCCCTACCAGAACTACGTCGACTGCTTCGTTATGCGCCATTTAACGCGTCTCCAAAATCTGCAGCACCAAATTGACGGCATGGCTGCCAGGAGTGACGGGGCGGTTCACGTGTTGCCCCAGGTTACCCATGGCCAGGATCGCCATGTCCGTTTCGCAATTCTTTGCAACTTCAGCACACGCTTCCTGCCGGGCTAATCTGCCTATGAACGCATTCATGGGCGCCTGTGGCAATTCGACTTATGGTCAAAGCGTGCGATTCGTGCAACCAATCCGTAGCGGACAGGCTCAAGCTCCGGTTTTTGAGGAAGGCTCGATCCTGTGTAATTGGGCTGACCCAGACGCTGATGGTGCTTGTACAAACGCCAAACTATTCATTTGCTCGCCACACTCTTGTGAAGTTGTGAAAACCCGTTTTTTCACGCTCTTTTGAAGACGTGAACCTCAAAAAAGGGCTGCCCCAGCCTGGCACCTGGCCCGTAAACCTCTGCCGACACGCGGCAAAACGGGCAAACAACTCAAGTGGCCGAGCGCAATGGCAGCTCTGGCAGATTCGATAAAAGACGGGGTGGTTTGCAAAGGAAACAGCAAGCACGCCAGCTTCACTCGATCTGTGTGGGCGGCTCTCTGTGGGCGATTTTGGGGGCTAATGCCTGGGCATTAACGATGCTGCGGGGCCCGATCAGGAGACGTCCTTATAATCGGGGGGAGATTGTAGCGAAGAACGCCAAGGAAATGGGCGTGTTTTATGACTTTTATTCGAGTCCCGGTCAGGAGGCCAACGCTTGCCGATGTTGTGCGCGAAAAACCTGCGGGCTGACCCGGGCGCTGGCCGGCAGTGGGCGGTGCATCCAGCCCAGGTGAGTCTCGGTCACTTCCACCCAGCCTTCACCGACGGGCGGCAGGCTGCACTGCTTGAATGCCTGGCAATGGCCTTTGGCATCGAGCAAGGCAAAGTGACGATGGCGGGTGTGTGACATGAACAGGGTCGTGAGAAGGCGCATGGCTGTGTACCTGGTGTGTTACATGCTTGAAGGTTGCCAGTGTGGCATGACACTGGGGTGACGAATTTATGCGAATTTGTAATTTGCACCGGGGCTTCAGCCGTCGTTCAGGATCGCTGGTGAGTGGCGCGCGTGCACCGTTATACTGGCGACCTGTCTGCACCTAGTCCTGGAGAAATGCGATGTTGCAACGCCTGTTGTTCGGTTTGATCACTGTGACCAGTTTGACCCTTGTCGGCTGCGCCAACAGCCCGCAACAACTCAGCCCGCAACCTAAAGTCACCGCGCAGTTGGCTGCGGTAGGCCACGGCCAGCCGGTGTCGGTACGCGTGGTTGACGGTCGTCCGTCGCCAACCCTGGGTTCGCGTGGCGGCCTGTATCCTGAGACCGCACTGATTTCGGTGAACGGTCAGGATGTGTTGCCCAAGTTGCAGGCCCAGGCTGAAGCCGCTGTGCGTTTGCTGGGCTTTACGCCGACCAACTCGCCAGGCGTGCCGCAACTGACCGTGACCCTGGCCGAGCTTAAATACCAGTCGCCCAAAGACGGCCTGTATGTGACCGAGGCTTCCATCGGCGCCACCTTCAAGTCTGACGTCAGTGCCGGCACCCGCCGTTACAGTGGCCGCTACGCCGCCTCGCTCAACCAGCGTTTCGGCATGTCGCCCAACCAGGAAACCAACACCAAGCTGGTCAGCGACGTGCTCAGCGATGCCCTGACCCGCCTGTTCAAAGACCCAAGCATCGGTCAACTGCTCAGCGCGCAGTAAGCCGCTCACAAAAAAACCGGGCTCATCGCTGTGCCCGGTTTTTTTTATGCCTGTGGTTTTGTCATGCCGCCGTATCGACATAAAAGTCCAGCATGCTCACGCCGGTGAGCACATCCAGCTCCGGCAGATCGGCATGCTGGTGCCCGCCGAGGGCGCAATACACCAGCCAATGGCGGTCCTGAACGTTGAACGCGAGGCTGCCGATCAGCGCCTCCTGTTCATCACTCTGGGCGATCAGATACAGCCGATCCTGGTTTTGCGCATGCAACATGACAAGCTCCTCAAGCGTCGAAGGGCAACAGAGTGGCTTGTTAAGGTGACGTTCAGGTGACGGCGTAAATTACTGGATACATTAGCCGTCCATGGGGAAGGAGCATTTAAGGCGCAGGAGGCGACTGTCGTTCAGGTGTGTATCTGGACTGATACCCGAACACTGGTTCACCGAGGTTTGCGATGGCGCTGCCCGCACTGCTCATTAATATTGTTGCCCTGTTGGTTGCCTGCTCGGGCGCCTGGGTGCTGTTCATCACCCGCCTGCATGCACAGCGTGCGATGGCCGACCTGGCCCTGCGCAGCGAAGAGCGCGCTATCGACCAGCCGATGCTGTTTCTGGATACACGCACCGAACGGGCGCATCGCCTGGCGTACCGCGTCGGGTTCGCCTGCCTTGGCTTGGCCCTGGCCATCTCCTGGCTCAGCACCCACTTCTAATTCCACTGCAAAACCAAATGTGGGAGCGGGCTTGCCCGCGAAGGCGGTGTATCAGCCGCTGAATCTTTAACTGACCCACCGCTATCGCAGGCAAGCCAGCTCCCACACTGGCCATGTACTGCCCACAGAATCAGCGCCTGCCCCATATCCCCTGTGGGCTCACATATTTGGGTTGGTGTTTATAGAGGGATCCCAGCCTTGACTCGGTATTGGTTGCGTACCGGCGTCGCATACTGCACCACCAGATAAGGCCGCTGCTCCGCCGGGCACTCGTTCAAGCGCCGCTCCCATTCCGCCTTGGCCTTGGCCAGCTCATCGGCAGGGAATACGTCCGCCGCCTTGGGCACCTGCAATTGCGGGTCGGCGTCACTCCACTGCGCATATGCCAGGTAGTGCACCGGGAACAACCGATAGCCGCCCAGGATCTGCCGGTCCATTTCCACGGCCAGCAGCTTGGTGTCTTCGAAACGCTCGGTGATCGGCGGCGCAAAGTTCACGTGCACCCGGCCTTTATAGCCGGTAATGCCCAGGGCAATGCTCACATCATCCTCGCCCGGTGCCTTGCTGTAGGTACCGGTGGTGGCGCGGATATATAACTCGCGGGCTTTGGCGGCATCGCAAGGGTCGTACTCGTAGCTGATGGACACCGGCGTCAGGTTCAACGACTGGATGACCTCGGCAAATGGCTCGTCCTTGCGGCTGACGTGGAACATCTTGAGGATCGCCGATTCGGTACGGTCATCGCCATCCTTGGCCCGGCCTTCAGCCTGGGCAATCCAGATCGACTGGCAGTCGTTGCGGATCGAATGGTTAATGTAGGCCGACAGCAGGTTGTAAGCCGCCATTTTCTCCTTTCGCCCGGTGATCGAACGGTGCACGATGAAGCTCTTGTTCAGGCGCATCAGGTCGCTGACAAACGGCTTTTGCAGCAGGTTGTCGCCGATGGCGATGCGCGGCGTCGGCAGGCCGGCGTGGTACACGGCGTAGTTGACGAAGGCCGGGTCCATCACGATGTCGCGGTGGTTGGCCAGGAACAGGTAGGCGGTGCCGGATTTCAGTTGCTCGACGCCGGTATAGGTCACGCCGTCGGTCGCCCGGTCAATGGTGTGGTCAACGTAGTACTCGACCTTGTCCTGCAGCGTGGCCACGGTGGTGACGCCAGCGAACTCACGGCGCAGTTTGCGCGCGATCATTGGCTTGAGCAGCCAGCCCAGGGCGCCTGCAAAGCGCGGGAAGCGGAAGTGGGTCAGGATGTCCAGAAAGGCCTTGTCACTGAACAGGCGCGCCAGCACTGCCGGGACTTCGCTGTCGTTGTAAGGTCGGATGGTATCGAATTCGCCCATCATGCTCTCTTGTTAGAAACGGCTAGGGTAAGTAAAAGGAAATGTCAGGGTGCGGTCCGAATAAGGGGCCGGCCAAGAATAGCCCTGTAAATAGACCGGCGATTATACGCACAAGTCACCTGGGAGACTGCGATGCTCGAAACTGCGCTGTACGATTGTCCTTATTGTGGCGAAGAGGTCGAGACAACGGTGGATTTGTCCGGTGGTGACCAGACCTATATAGAAGACTGCCAAGTGTGTTGCCGGCCGATCACATTCGACCTGCAAGTTCATGGTGAAGAGTGGATGCTTGAAACCCGCAGCGAAAATGAATAATGCGCAGCGGGAACGAATAAAAAGGTACGCCCATGCAGCGAATCTACGAACCGGAAAACCTCATGGAGGGCGAGTTGCTGCAGCAGATGCTTGCCAGTGAAGGCATCGAGGCGCACCTGGTGGGACGCCATTTGCTCGGCGGCACGGGCGAGTTGCCGATATTCGGCTTGCTGGGGCTGGAGGTTGATAACGACCAGGCTGCCTGTGCCCGCGAGCTGATCACTGCCTATATCGGCGCGCAACCGTTGCCCGGCGACGAACCCGACAGCTTCCCCGACGTATTGGTCTGTTAGGCTGTCGGTCGGTTTACCCCAAGAGTCGTGTTGCCCCATGTGTGGACGTTATGCCCTGTTTCGCTGGAACCCTGCCTTTGCTGCCTTGCCCGGCTTCCCCGCGGACCAGCAGGCCCAGTGGAACATCTCACCCAATGATTCGGTGCTGATCCAGCGCCTGAGCGAAGGCCAGCTCACCCTGGCGCGTGCCCGTTGGGGCCTTACGCCGCCTTGGCTGACAGACCTGTCGCGTACCCCAGCCCATGCCCGCGCCGAAACCCTGGCCGAACAACCGATGTTCCGTGAAGCGTTCCGCCAGCGCCGCTGCCTGCTGCCGGCCAACGGTTTCTACGAATGGCGCGGCACCCAGCGCAAGCGCCCGTATTGGCTCACGCCGGGGGAGGGCTCCACGTTGTTCTTTGCCGCAGTGTGGGAAGCGTATCCGGTGCAGGAGCAGGTATGGCTGAGTACGGCGGTGGTTACCCAAGCGGCGCAAAGTCAGCGCCGGCCATTGATCCTGGACGCGGCAGGGCAGGCCGCCTGGCTCGACCCCGAGACACCGCTGCATGTATTGCAGAGCCTGCTGGCGGCTGAGCCTGCCGTGCTGCGCGAGCGGGTGCTGGCCAATATGGTCAACGATCCGAAGCTCAATGGGCCCGAGTGCCTGACCCCGGCGTGAGCTTTGCCAGTCCGGTCGCGTTCGGATGTATCTGAAATTCAGCGGTTAAACGTCTGGTGTATCTGGCGCAGATACCAATGACCGCCTACGATACGCGCCATGTTTTCAGGGAGCGTGTTCATGAAGAAGTCATTGGTGGTAAGCGGTTTGGTTGCAGCGATGCTGCTGGCGGGTTGTCAGTCGGTCAATACCACCAGCGGCGGCGCCGTTGGGGTGGAGCGCAAGCAGTACATGTTCAGCATGCTGTCGAGCCAGGAAGTCGACCAGATGTATGCCCAGTCTTATCAGCAGACCCTGGGTGAAGCCAGCAGCAAAGGGGTGCTGGACAAGACCAGCGCCAACGCCAAGCGCGTGCAGGCCATTGCCAAACGCCTGATCGCCCAGGCTCCGACTTTCCGCGCGGATGCGGCCCAGTGGAACTGGGACGTGAACCTGATCAAAAGCGATGAGATGAACGCCAACTGCGGGCCTGGCGGCAAGATCCTGGTGTACAGCGGCTTGATCGACAACCTCAAGCTCACCGATGACGAGCTGGCTGCCGTGATGGGTCATGAAATCGCCCACGCCCTGCGTGAACACGGCCGCGAAGCCATGTCCAAGGCCTACGGTATCCAGATGGCCAAGCAGGGCGCCGGGGCAATATTCGGTCTCGGCCAGGACAGCCTGGCACTGGCCGATACCGTGGCCAACTACGGCATGACCTTGCCCAACAGCCGCAGCAATGAAAACGAAGCCGACCTGATCGGCCTGGAACTGGCCGCCCGCGCTGGCTACAACCCGAACGCGGCCATCACCTTGTGGAACAAGATGGCCAAGGCTTCGGAAGGCGCACCGCCGGAATTCATGAGCACGCACCCGGCTTCCGACAGCCGCATCGCATCCTTGCAGGCGGCGATTCCGAAGGTGATGCCGCTCTACCAGCAGGCCAAGAAGTCCTGACCCTGTAGGAGCGAGCTTGCTAGCGAAAAACTCACCGGCACCGCGTTTATTCAGGCAGCACGCGTTATCGTTGACGTTTTTCGCGAGCAGTGATCGGTTTACAGCCAGCCGCTGCTTTGCATGGCCTTGTACACCGCAATAATCGCCAGCACGAAGAACGCCGTAGCCGCCAAGCGACGAATCAAGGTCAGCGGCAGTTTCTCCGCGGCAAAATTCCCCGCCAGCACCACCGGCACGTTGGCAATCAACATGCCCAGGGTGGTACCGATAATCACCAGCCACAGTTCCGGGTATTGCGCCGCCAGCATCACCGTGGCGATCTGGGTCTTGTCACCGATTTCGGCGAGGAAGAACGCAATCAAGGTGGTCAGGAAGGGCCCGAACTTACGGGTGGTACTGGCTTCGTCATCATCGAGTTTGTCCGGCACCAGGGTCCACAGCGCCGTGGCGCAGAAGCTCGCGGCGAGGATCCAGTGGAGCACCGCATCCGAGAAGAAACTCCCGAACCAGGCGCCCACGGCACCGGCCGCCGCATGGTTGGCCAGGGTCGCGGCGACGATGCCGGCGATGATTGGCCAGGGCTTGCGAAAGCGAGCAGCAAGGATGAGTGCGAGCAGTTGCGTCTTGTCGCCGATTTCGGCCAAGGCAACGATTGCGGTAGGAACGAGTAGTGAATCCAGCATCAGGTAGTTTCCAGGGGCGGGTCGACACGGCTATGACACGTACAGCCTTCCCGCCCCGGGTAAGGTGTGCGTGTCATAGGTCTTGTCAAACCCCGGTCCGTCTGTGCGGACTCCTGGGTCGCATACGCCATGGTCTGCTGACCAAGTATGTTGACGTATGCCGGACGAGCATGGCTCGTGGGAGACTACTCCCCTAGGACGCTGCGGATTCTGCCTAGGCAAAACCCATTCGGCAAGCGTTCTTTTTCAAACGTCAGTCAGGGGCGCTTGGCGCGGTAAATGCGAAAACCATTGCCTTCGGCCTTGATTGCGCAGATGCCCAAATGCTCTTCGATCAGTGGCTGGTACTTCAGGAAGCTATTGGCAACCAGGCGAAGTTCGCCACCTTTTGCCAGGTGTTTCGCTGCTTTTCGCAGCAGATTCTCCGTGGCGAAATAGTCGGTGTGCACGCCGACATGGAACGGTGGGTTGCTCAAAATCGCGTTCAAACCCATGGGCGCGGCGTCGATACCGTCACCGGTCAACACATCAGCTTCCAGGCCGTTCGCTGCCAGCGTCAAGCGACTGCTGGCGGCGGCGAAGGCATCCACATCCAGCATCGTCACCGTGTTATGCGGGTAGCGGCGTTTGACCGCAGCCCCCAGTACGCCAGCGCCGCAACCGAAATCGAGCAGGTTGCCGCTGGGCAACTTGTCCAAGTGCTCCAGCAACAACTCGGTGCCGCGGTCCAGGCGACCATGGCTGAACACCCCTGGCAAGCTCACCACCTTCAGCGGGCCTTCGGCCAGCGGTACGTCGAAGACCTGCGCCAGGCTCTCAAGCTCCACGGCTTGCGGCGCGTTAGCGACGGTGACCTGCCATAGTTGGCAATGCCGTGCGCTATCGAGCTTGCGCGGTTTGCCGAACGGAACCATCTGCTTGGCGGCACTTTCGATACCCCCCTTTTTCTCGCCCACCAGAAACAGCTCAGCGCCAGGCAGGCGCGCGGCCACGGCGTTGAGCAGGTAGTCGGTGAGGTCTTTGGACTTGGGCAGGAAAATCACCGCCGCATCAAAGGCGCGCTCGGGCACTGTCACGCCAAACTGGCTGCGTTCGGCGAAGCGCGCATCGAGCGCCGCCTGGTCACCGGCATGCCAGCACCAGCCGTGGGCATTGGGCAGGCGCCCAAGTAAATCGTCGGCAGGCAAACCTACGAGCAGCAGGTTGCCTTGAAAAAGTTCGGCCTGTCGAAGCAGTACTTCACTGCGCGGATCCATAGTCTGCTCCTTGAAAAGGGGCGCAGTTTATCAACTGACGACGCGCAGCGGGGCGCCGTTGAAAAAGCCCTGGGCGTTTTCCGTGAGCTGGCCAACGATACGCTGCCGTGCTTCGCGACTGCCCCAGGCGTTGTGGGGCGTGACGATCAAGCGTGGAATGTCTCCCGCCAGCAGCGGATTCCCAGTGACTGGCGGCTCGACACTCAACACGTCAGTCGCCGCGCCGCCAAGATGACCACTGCGCAGCGCGTCGGCCAGGGCCTGTTCATTGATCAAGCCACCGCGTGCGGTGTTGACGATAAACGCGCCGGGCTTGAGCAGCGCCAGTTCACGGGCGCCGATAAAGTCGCGGGTGTGTTCATTGAGTGGGCAATGCAGGGTCAGCGCATCGACCTGGGTCAGCAATTCGTCCAGCGGCACACGGTCGGCGCGGGCAGGGCGCCCAGGTATCGCGCCGAGCATCACGCGCATGCCGAACGCTTCGGCCAGGCGTGCCACGGCACTGCCCAATTCACCATGGCCGAGCAGGCCGAGGGTTTTGCCTTCCAGTTCGACGATCGGATGGTCCAGCAGGCAAAACTGTTTGGCCTGCTGCCATTTGCCAGCGGCCACATCCTGTTGGTAATCCTTCAAGCGCGTGGCGAGGTTGAGCAGCAGCATGATCGTATGTTGTGCCACCGACGGCGTGCCATAGCCCTGGCAGTTGCTCACGGTGATGCCGTGGGCGCGGGCCGCTTCAAGGTCGATATTGTTGGTGCCGGTGGCCGATACCAGGATCAGTTTGAGCTCGGGGCAGGCCGCCAGGGTTTGCGCCGTGAGCGGGATTTTATTGCTGATGGCGACTTGGGCGCCCTGCAAGCGCTCCAGCACATTTTCTGGCGTGGTCTGTTCAAACAACTGAAGCTGGCTGAAGCAGTCATGCAAACCGCTGAGGTCGAGGTCGCCCAAGTCCAGGGAAGGGTGGTCGAGGAAGACGGCGCGGCGATTGTTCATGATCAACTGTACCTTTTGCGACGAGGTTCGAAGGCGTAATCTGCCGAGCCTATCAGATGAAATAATCAGTTACTTAATGGAGTGAGCATGTACGTCGCCGAGTTTTTGACCGTAGCCTTGATTCACTTGTTGGCAGTGGCGAGCCCCGGCCCGGATTTCGCCGTGGTGGTGCGTGAAAGCGTGACCCACGGCCGCCGTGCCGGAACCTGGACGGCCTTGGGCGTCGGTTCGGCGATTTTCCTGCATGTGGGTTACTCGTTGCTGGGTATCGGCTTGATCGTGTCCCAGTCCATTGTGTTGTTCAATGCGTTGAAGTGGGCCGCAGCCGCGTACCTGCTTTACATTGGCTTCAAGGCCCTGCGCGCCCAGCCGGCCAAGCCTGCGGCCGAGGGCGAGTTGCACCGTGAAGCGGGCGAGCGCACCCCACGCGGCGCGTTTACCGCAGGTTTTGTGACCAATGGCTTGAACCCCAAGGCCACGCTGTTCTTTCTGTCGCTGTTCACCGTAGTGATCAACCCGCACACGCCGCTGGCAGTGCAGGCCGGTTATGGGGTGTACCTGGCGGTGGCGACTGCGTTGTGGTTTTGCCTGGTGGCCATGTTGTTCAGCCAGCAGCGCGTGCGCGCCGGGTTTGCAAAGATGGGTCATTGGTTTGATCGGACCATGGGCGCGGTGTTGATTGCCATCGGGGTGAAACTGGCCTTTACCAGCATGAAATAATCACCTTTCTCAAGTGAGCACAATCCAGATGTGGGAGCGGGCTTGCTCGCGAATGCGGTGCTTCAGTCAAAGATATACGGGCTGACACTACGCATTCGCGAACAAGCCCGCTCCCACATTGGGTCTCATTAGGTCCTCGGTAATGGCGTAACGCTAGCATTTACTGGCCCCTGCAAATCATTCCTTTGGCTGATTTGGCTGAAACATAAGCGCTCTACAGTGCAGGTCTTCAAGCCAAGACCGTGCAGTCATTAAAGGGATTCTTATGTTGCAGACCCGTGTTATCCCGCCCGCCGAAGGTGCGTACCAATACCCGCTGTTGATCAAGCGCCTGTTGATGTCCGGGACTCGCTACGAGAAAACCCGGGAAATTATCTATCGCGACAAGCTGCGCTATAGCTACCCGACGCTGATCGAGCGCGTCGCTCGCCTGGCCAATGTGCTGACCGAAGCCGGGGTCAAGGCCGGTGACACGGTGGCGGTGATGGACTGGGACAGCCACCGTTACCTGGAGTGTATGTTCGCCATCCCGATGATCGGCGCGGTGATTCACACTATCAACGTGCGCCTGTCGCCAGAACAGATTCTGTACACCATGAACCACGCCGAAGACCGCTTTGTGCTGGTCAACAGTGAGTTCGTGGGGCTCTACCAGGCGATTGCCGGGCAACTCACTACCGTCGACAAGACCTTATTGATTACCGATGGTGACACCCACACCGCCGAGCTACCCAACCTGGTAGGTGAGTACGAAACCCTGCTGGCCGCCGCCAGCCCCACCTATGACTTCGAAGATTTCGACGAAAACTCGGTCGCCACCACTTTCTATACCACCGGCACCACCGGTAACCCCAAGGGTGTGTACTTCACCCATCGGCAACTGGTGCTGCACACCATCGGCGTGGCGACCATCATGGGCAGCGTCGACAGCGTGCGGCTGCTGGGCACCAACGATGTATATATGCCGATCACGCCGATGTTCCACGTGCACGCCTGGGGCTTGCCGTATGTGGCGACCATGCTCGGGCTCAAGCAGGTGTACCCCGGCCGCTACGACCCGGAATACCTGGTGGAACTGTGGCGAAAGGAGAAGGTGACGTTCTCCCACTGTGTGCCGACCATCCTGCAAATGGTGCTCAACGCCAAGGCTGCGCAGAACGTGGATTTCGGCGGTTGGAAAATCGTCATCGGCGGCAGCGCGCTGAATCGTTCGCTGTACGAAGCCGCCAAGGCCCGAGGCATTCAACTGACCGCTGCATATGGCATGTCCGAGACCGGGCCGCTGGTATCCTGCGCTCACCTCAATGATGAGTTGATGGCTGGCAGCGAAGATGAGCGCACCACCTACCGCATCAAGGCCGGTGTGCCGGGGCCGTTGGTCGAAGCGGCAATCATGGACACCGACGGTCGCTTCCTGCCCGCCGATGGCGAAACCCAGGGCGAACTGGTGCTGCGCGCGCCGTGGCTGACCGAGGGTTACTACAACGAGCCGCACAAGGGCGCCGAGCTATGGGCCGGTGGCTGGTTGCACACCGGTGATGTAGCTACGCTGGATGCCTTCGGCGTGATTGATATCCGTGATCGCATCAAGGATGTGATCAAGACCGGCGGCGAATGGATCTCCTCCCTTGCCCTCGAAGACCTGGTCAGCCGTCACCCCGCCGTACGGGAAGTGGCGGTGGTAGGCATCGCCGATCCGCAATGGGGCGAGCGCCCCTTCGCCTTGTTGGTAGTGCGCGAAGGGCATGTGATCGATGCGCGAGAGCTCAAGGAACACCTCAAGCCTTTTGTCGAGCTGGGCCATTTGAGCAAGTGGGCGATCCCGAGCCAGATCGCCGTTGTTACTGAAATTCCCAAGACCAGCGTCGGCAAGCTCGACAAGAAACGTATCCGTGTCGACATCATCGAATGGCAGGCCAACAACAGCACGTTCCTGTCCACGCTCTAAACCCTCTCGCCGCGCCCGTTCGGGCGCGGCAATGCTCTATATCAAGCCTTTACTTGTGATTTGCCGAATTTCAGCCATCCTTCCCGCGTCGACCTTCGTCGGCGTGGCGAAAGGGTTGTGGCAGATAGGTTGGTGATGCAAATCACACTTTAGAGGGATCAAGCACTACCCCCCTCTGGCTATAGTCCCTTTCAGAGTTTTTCGCGGATGTTGCGCTTCGAGCCATGGAGGCTCGGTGGCGATGCGGCATTGGAATCGTTGTATCCCGGCCGTTACATCTGAAGAAAGGGCTCACTGCCATAACAATAAAATATGCACATGGAGTAGCGTCGATGACCTCAGTAAACCAGTTCTGGCGCCGGGCAAGACTGCCCTTGGCCGTCAGCCTCGCTTCTACGCTCGCCGGGCCGGCATTCGGCGTCAGTTTCAACATTGGTGAAATCGAAGGGAGCTTTGACTCGTCGCTTTCCGTGGGGGCGAGCTGGTCCACGGCCAAACCCAATCGTGACCTGATCGGTGCCAACAACGGCGGCAAGGGCCTGTCCCAGACCTCCGATGACGGCCACCTAAACTTCAAGCGCGGCGAGACCTTCTCGAAGATCTTCAAGGGCATCCACGACCTGGAACTGAAGTACGGCGACACCGGTGTGTTTGTGCGGGGCAAGTACTGGTACGACTTCGAACTCAAGGACGAAAGCCGTCCGTTCAAGGACATCAGCGACAACAACCGCAAGGAAGGCGCCAAGTCTTCGGGCGGGCAGATTCTCGATGCATTCGTCTACCACAACTATTCGATTGCCGATGCGCCGGGTTCCGTGCGTTTTGGTAAGCAAGTCGTGAGCTGGGGCGAAAGTACCTTCATCGGCGGCGGCATCAACTCCATCAACCCGATCGACGTGTCGGCGTTTCGTCGTCCGGGGGCCGAGATCAAGGAAGGCTTGATCCCGGTGAACATGTTCTATGTGTCCCAGACGCTCACCGACAACCTGTCGGCCGAGGCGTTTTACCAGCTGGAATGGGACCAGACCGTGACCGATAACTGCGGCACGTTCTTCTCGCAGCCGGACGTGATCTCCGATGGTTGCAGCAACAACCTGCGGGTACTGAACAAGCGTTCCACCATTCCTGCCGCCGCCCTGCCGACTCTGGGTGCCTTGGGTGTGGACGTGAACAGCGAAGGCGTGCTGGTGCGCCGCGGTCCGGACCGTGATGCACGCGACAGCGGCCAGTTCGGCGTGGCCATGCGCTACAACTTCGAACCGCTGGATACCGAATTCGGCGCCTACTTCATGAACTACCACAGCCGTGCGCCGATCTTCAGCGCGCAGGGCGCGCCATCGGCGGCCTACACGCGTCCGCTGGGGCCACTGGGGGCCTTGCGACCGTTGATCGTGGCGGGTAGCTCGAACTACTTCGTCGAGTACCCGGAAGATATTCGCCTCTACGGCCTGAGCTTCTCCACCACCTTGCCTACCGGCACCGCCTGGAGCGGTGAGTTGAGCTACCGTCCGAATGCGCCGGTGCAGTTGAGCACCACTGACATTCTGTTCGCCGGTGTCACGCCGATCCCCGGCTTTGGCAATGCGTCCGTGCTCAAGGGCACGCCGGGCCAGGACCTGCACGGCTACAACCGCAAGGAAGTCACCCAGTTCCAGACCACCTTCACGCACTTCTTCGACCAGGTCATGGGCGCCAGCCGCCTCACCACCGTCGGTGAAATCGGCGTGACCCACGTGGGTGGCCTGGAAAGCAAATCCCAGGCTCGTTACGGCCGCGACCCGGTGTTCGGCCCAGGCTCGCTGCCAGGTGGGTTCTGCAACGCCCTCAACAACTCCACCGCCAACGGCGCCGGCTTGCCCAACGCTGCTGGTCTGAACACCAATTGTAATAACGACGGCTATACCACCGCAACGTCCTGGGGCTACCGCGCCCGTGCCATCTGGGAATACCCGGACGTGTTCGCAGGCGTGAACCTCAAGCCCAACGTGGCCTGGTCCCATGACGTCAAAGGTTACTCGCCAGGCCCAGGCGGCAACTTTGAAGAAGGTCGCAAGGCGGTCAGCCTGGGCCTGGATGCCGAATACCAGAACACCTACACCGCGAGCCTGGCGTACACCAACTTCTTTGGTGGCAAGTTCAGCACCGTGGATGACCGCGACTTTGTCGCCTTGAGCTTCGGCGCCAACTTCTAAGCACACTCTTTTCAAGTGGCATGTATTCAGGAAGACCAGAGCATGAAAATAACAAAAAGTCTGTTGCACGTGGGTGTGCTTGGGCTGTCGATCCTGGCGAGTAACGTCATGGCGGCAGTCTCGGCAGATGAAGCCGCCAAGCTCGGCACGACCCTGACCCCGATGGGCGCCGAGATGGCCGGTAACGCGGCCGGCACCATTCCTAAATGGTCGCCATTGCCGACGAATGCCGGCGCGGTGGACGCCCGTGGTTTCCTCGCCAACCCGTATGCCAGCGAGCAACCGCAGTTCACCATCACCGCGCAGAACGTCGAGCAGTACAAAGACAAGCTGGCCCCCGGGCAATACGCGATGTTCAAGCGTTACCCGGACAGCTTCAAGATGCCGGTGTACCCGACCCATCGCGGCGCCACCGTGCCGGCCGAGGTGTTTGCCTCGATCAAGAAAAACGCCACCACCACCAACCTGGTGTCCGGCGGCAACGGCCTGGAAAACTTCGAAACCGCCGTCCCGTTCCCGATTCCCAAGAGCGGCGTCGAGGTTATCTGGAACCACATCACCCGTTACCGCGGCGGCAGCGTGACCCGCCTGGTTACCCAGGCCACCCCGCAAACCAACGGTTCCTATAGCTTGGTGTACTTCCGCGATCAGTTCGTGTTCCGCGACAAGATGAAGGACTTCGATCCGAAAAACCCAGGCAACGTGCTGTTCTACTTCAAGCAGCAAGTGACTGCGCCAGCGCGCCTGGCCGGTGGTGTACTGCTGGTGCACGAAACCCTGGACCAGGTCAAAGAGCCGCGTTCGGCCTGGGTCTACAACGCCGGGCAGCGCCGTGTGCGTCGGGCGCCGCAAGTGTCCTATGACGGGCCGGGTACTGCCGCCGATGGCCTGCGCACCTCCGACAACCTCGACATGTACAACGGTGCGCCGGACCGCTACGACTGGAAGCTGGAAGGCAAGAAAGAAATCTATATTGCCTCCAACAGCTACAAGATCGACGATCCCAAGCTCAAGTACGCCGACATCATCAAGGCTGGCCACATCAACCAGGACCTGGCTCGCTACGAGCTGCGCCGTGTCTGGCACGTGGTCGCCACCTTGAAGGAAGGCCAGCGTCACATCTACGCCAAGCGTGACTTCTACATCGACGAAGACACCTGGCAGGCAGCGGTGATCGACCACTACGACGGTCGTGGCCAACTGTGGCGCGTCGCCGAGGCCCATGGCGAGAACTACTACGACAAGCAAGTGCCGTGGTACGCCCTGGAAACCCTCTACGACCTGCAGTCCGGCCGCTACCTGGCCCTGGGCATGAAGAACGAAGAGAAGCAGGCCTATGACTTCGGCTTCACCGCCAGCACCAGCGACTTCACCCCAGCCGCCCTGCGCCAGGACGGTGTTCGCTAACCTCTGCTGATGCTCTCTGAATGATCGCTCCCACGCTCTGCGTGGGAGTGCTTCCTGTGACGCTCTGCGTCACGCCTCAAAAGTCGACGCGCAGCGTCGAAGTCTGCATTCCCACGCAGAGCGTGGGAACGATCATTCCTGGATGGGCGCGTTTTTTTTTGTGCTTCGCGAGCAAGCTCGCTCCTGCTTCTTGCTTGGCGGCTGGAAGGGATATTTCTTGTCGCAGTTCTTTTTCAGTCATTTGTTGCAAAGATCTACAATCCCGCCGCTTTTACCGCTAGTCTGCGGAAATCTGCAATGCCGACAACAGCCTTCTACAAGAGCCCGGCGATGACTGATCTGTCCCGAACCCATGGGCCTGCCAGTGTGGTGATGCCGACCCTGGAAGGCCGCTTTTACCGGCCCCCGCTGCCTGACGGCTACGTGCTGCGCCCGCGCCTGTGCGAACGGCTGAATGCGGGCCTTGATGGGCGACTGTTGCTGGTCAGCGCGCCCGCGGGGTTTGGCAAGAGTTCGTTGGCGGTGGAGTTCTGCCAGGGCTTGCCTGCCCAGTGGCAAAGCCTGTGGCTGGGCCTGAGCCCTCGGGACAGCGACCCCGGCCGTTTCCTGGAGCGGCTGCTCGACGGCTTGCAACAGTATTTCCCGCAACTCGGCGCCCAATCCCTGGGGTTGCTGAAAATGCGCCAGCGTCACCAACCCTTTGCCTTCGAAGAATGGCTCGATGGCCTGCTCGACGAACTGGCCGTGCACCTGTCTGCACGTTCGCCGTTATTGCTGGTGCTGGATGACTATCACTTGGCCCAAGGCCCGGTGCTGGATCGCTGCCTGCAGTTTTTTCTCAATCATTTGCCTGATGGCCTGGTGGTGCTGGTCACCAGCCGGCAGCGTCCGGACTGGCACCTGGCACGCCTGCGCCTGTCGCGGCACCTGTTGGAACTGCATGAGCAAGACCTGCGCCTGACCCATGACGAATCCCTGGCGGTGCTCGATGGACACGGCAACGCATTGCGCGGTGAGGCGTTGGAAAACCTGATCCGCCGTAGCGAGGGCTGGGTCGCCGGCCTGCGTTTCTGGTTGTTGGCGGCCTCCGAAGCCGGCAGTGAGGGCGCCTTGCCCCAAAGCCTGCACGGTGGCGAAGGGCTGATTCGCGATTACCTGCTCGAAGAAGTCATCGACTGCCTGCCCGCAGAAGTGCAAGCGTTCCTGTATGACACCGCACCGCAGGAGCGCTTTTGCAGCGAATTATGCGACGCCGTCCGCGAGGCCCATGACAGCGCAGAAATCCTGCGCTATTTGCAGGCTCATCAAGTGTTCCTGGTGCCTTTGGATGAGCAAGGCCATTGGTACCGCTACCACCATTTGTTCTCCGACCTGCTGCGCACCCGCCGCGAGAAAAGCGCTACCTTGCCGCCGGCCAGCTTGCACTTGCGCGCCTGTCGCTGGTTTAACGCCCAGGGCTTGATCGACGAGGCTGTGGAGCAGGCGCTGCGGGCCGGGCATCTGGATGTGGCGGCTAACCTGGTGCAGAACCTGTCCGAAGAGCAACTGTTGGCGGAGCAGAACATCGGCATGCTGCTGCGCTGGAAGATGGACCTGCCCGACAGCCTGCTGATCAGCACGCCGCGTTTGATCGTGCTGTACAGCTGGGCGCTGGGGCTCGCATGCCAATTGGATGCAGCGCAGGAGCTGTCCAGCTACCTCAGCCGCTTCCTGCCGGCGCCATCGGCCACCGCGCAAAAATCCATGTTGGCCCAATGGTTGGCGCTGAGCGGGATTATTGCCCGTGGGCGCGGAGACCGTGAGCTGACCCAGCGCTATTGCAACGAAGCGTTGGAAAGCTTGCCGCAAAAGCGTTACGGCCAGCGCCTGATGTGCCTCTCGACCCTGTCCAACCTGGCGATCGTCGATGCCGACCTGTGGCGCGCTCGTGGCCTGAACCGCGAATCGTTGGAGCTGGCGCAGCGCGTCGGTAACCCCTTGTTTGAAGCCTTGGCCCATTACGACCGGGCGCGGGTGCTGCAGGCGCGGGGTGAGATCCTGCGTTCCCTGGATGAAGCCCGCCAGGGCCTTGAGCGCCTGCATGGGCTGGCGCCCCAGCGCCTGTATGCCGTGCGCGCACGGCTGTCGCTGTACGAGGGGTACCTGCTGCTGGTGCGTTACCAGCCCGAAGCCGGCCTGGCGCGTTTGCGCGCCGGCCTGGCCGAGGCCCGTGCCTGCCGCGATATCAGCGTGCTGATCGGGCACTGCGTCATCGCCAGCTTCGAAGGGCGGCGTGGGGAGTTTGCCCATGCTTTTGCCGAACTGGCCGAGGCCGAACGCTTGATGCACATCTGGGATGTGCCGCCGATCTATTACCTGGCGATGATCACCCTGATCAAATGCGAGTTGTGGCTGGCCCAGGGGCGCACTGACCTGGCCGACGCCTGGCTGGCCCGCCTGGGGCAGACCTACAACGGCGAGCACGCCGCGGCCGCCCCCGAGTTTCATCCGCACCTGCCGCAACATATCGAGCTGCAACAAGCCGCGCTCGATGCCACGCGCCATCAGCCCGACAGTGCGCTGCAACGCCTGGAAGCGTTGGCCCAACAGGCCCATGACAGTGGGCGCCAGATGATTGCCCTGATGGCGCTGGTCCAGCAGGTGCAGTTACTTCTGGATAATGGCCAGGAGGCCAAGGCCCGGCCGGTATTCGCCCGTGCCCTGGAAGCCGGTTCGGGCGGTGCGTTGCAGCCGTTTCAACGGTTGTTGGAGGGTTATCCGCAGTGGATGCGCGAGCAGTTGGGCAAGGATCCTCATGGACTGCTCAACCAGGGCTTGCTGGCGTTGCTGCCCCAAGTCAGCGCAGTTGAAGCCGCACCTCAACAGGAAACCCTCAGCACCCGAGAGCTGGCGGTGCTGCAACTGATTGCCCAAGGCTGTTCAAACCAGGAAATCAGCAACCAGTTGTTCATCTCTCTGCACACGGTGAAGACCCACGCCAGCCACATCAACAGCAAGCTCGGCGTGGAGCGTCGTACCCAGGCAGTAGCGCGGGCCAAGGCCATGGGCTTGTTGGCCTGAGCCCTGGGTTTATGGCGTGGTCGGGCAGCCTTTGAGTGAGGTGTCGACGGTCTGATTGATCAGCGCCGCGAAACGCTTGAGGTTGTTCTGATGCGCCACCACCAACTCGTCGATGCTCGGCCCGGCAGGTGATTGCAAGGTGGTGCGGCAGGTCAAGGCCGGGCGATCGCCATTGACTTGCCTCAGGCGCCAGCGCACATCGAGCAATGCGTACTGCCCCGGTACCGAGTCAAACCGCTGCACGTCTACGCGCAAAGCCACGGCTTGCCGGGCATTGCTGTTGGCCAATTGATCGACCAAGGCGCTCCTCAGTTCATCGGCGAGGGTGGCCGCCCACCATTGGGTTTCAAGAATCGCCAGGCCGCTGTCGCCCTGGCGGATCACGATCTGCGCACGGTCGACCTGAGGCGGCACGCTGATGCTCTCAATGCGCACACCGCCGGCCTCTGCTCGCGTACTCGGGCTCAAGTGCGCCGGGGTCAGGGTATGAAAAGCGATGGGTTCACTGCGACAGGCACCGAGCAACAGCAGGGCGCTCAGTAACGTGATCTTCAACGGCAATGTCATGGCGGCTCCAATGGTCATTTGCGGGGTGGCCCTTGCAGGTCCGTCGGTGCGGCGTTATCGGGGCGGCCGCGAATCAGCGACTCCGGATGCCGGCCCAGGTAATCCGAAAGCTCGCGCAGGGAACGCGACATGCGCCCCAACTCGTCGAGGGTCTGGGTCAGTTGTTCACGCTGCGGCGAGTCTTCGGCCAGGGTTGAACTGGCCGATTGCAGGGTCTTGCTCACGTCGGCCAAGGTCGTTTGCACACCCGGCAGCGTCTTGGCGTTGAATTGCGCCAGGCCCTTGCGCAGTTCGACCAGGCTGGCGTCGAGGTTGCCGGCAATACGCTCGACAGGCAGTTGGCTGATCTTGTTGACGATGCCTTCGAACTTCTCTTGCAGCTGTTCCAGGTTGCCCGGGATGGTGGGGATGCCCACGGGGCGCTGGTTCGGGTCGAACGCGACTTTTTCCGCCTTGGGGTAGAAATCCAGGGCGATGTAGAGCTGGCCGGTCAGCAAGTTACCGCTGCGAGCCTGGGCGCGCAGGCCGTTTTCGATGAAGGTCCCGATCAGGCGTACGCCGGCTGCCTCATCGTCAGGGTTATTGTTCATGGCCTTGAGCAGCTTGGTGTGGGCCTCGCCGAGCAGTTGCGGGTAGATCACGATGCCGACATTGACCGGGAAGGTGCGTTTCTTCGCATCGAAATCCAGGTTGATCGATACAACCCTGCCGAACTCGACGCCGAGGAACTCCACCGGTGCGTCGACTTTCAGCCCGCGCAGGGCCTGATCGAAGCGCAGGACCATGTATTGCCCCTTGCCGTTGGGCGGGGCGAGGGCGCTTTGCTGGTCTTCGAACAATTCAAAGCTGCGACTTTCTTCGGCCGGTTTGTCATTGGGGTTGTAGGGCGGCGCCTGGAAGGCAATTCCGCCCATCAACATGGACGACAAGGATTCGGTTTTCAGCGCGAAGCCATTGGCGCCGACGCTCAAGTCGACGCCGCTGGCATTCCAGAACCGCGTGTTCTCGGTGATGTACACATCATTGGGCGCATGCACGAAGATTTCGACATTCACGCCCTTGCCCTCGTTGTCCAGCTCATAGGCCACCACCTGGCCCACCGGGATCTTGCGGTAATAGACGGGGGAGCCGATATCCAGGGAGCCCAAGGCCTGGGTGTGCAGCGTGAAGCGCTTGCCCGGTTCGCCGTAAGTGATGGGCGGCGGGTTTTCCAAACCGGTGAAGTGCTTGGCGCGGGTCTCGGACTGGCCGATGTCCGCGCCGATGTAGTCGCCGGACAACAACGTGTCGATGCCCGACACGCCGCCTGCGCCAATGCGCGGGCGCACCACCCAGAATTTCGAATCTTCGCGGGTGAAGCTTTCGGCCTGTTTGACCAGCTCGACGGTGGCATTGACGCTTTTCTGGTCATCACTCAGAGCTACGGCGGTTACTTGGCCGATCACCACGTTGCGGTATTTGACCTCGGTTTTGTTGGCAACCAGCCCGCTGCCGGTCTTGAAGTTGAGGACGATGGTCGGCCCTTGTTGCATGACGCTGTGAATCACCAGCGAGATCCCCACCAGTACGGCGACAATCGGCACGATCCAGACCAGCGAGACACTGAAACGACGCGTCTTGATCACGGGTTGCCCCGCAGGGGTGTCAGCCTTGGATGAGCTCATCCGAGGTCTCCTCGTTATGTGGGTTTTCCCAGATTAGCCGGGGATCAAAGCTCATCGCCGCGAGCATCGTAAACACGACCACCAGGCCAAAAAACAGAATGCCCAGGCGCGGTTCTATCGTGCCCAGGGCTTGAAACTTCACCAGTGCGGCCACCAGGGCGACCACGATGACATCGAGCATCGACCAATAGCCGATCAGTTCGATAAACCGAAACAGCTTCGAACGCTCCTTGCGCGCCCACTGGCTATTGCGCTGCACAGTGACCAGCAGCAGCCCCAGCGACAGGAACTTGATGCCCGGCACGGCAATGCTGGCGATGAAAATGATCAGCGCAATGTCCCAGGCGCCATGCTGCCAGAACTCCAGCACGCCGCTCATGATGGTGCTGTCTGCGCCCGAGCCGAGCATGGTGGTGTTCATCACTGGCAATAAATTGGCCGGGACATAAAAGGCGAGGGCGGTGAGCATGTAGGCCCAGGTTCGGGTCAGGGACTGCACCTTGCGCCGATGCAACGCGGCGCCACAGCGGTCGCACTCGGTGGGCTCAAGGCGCATGTCGCAGGGCTGGCCGCAGGTGTGGCACAGGCACAGGTTCAGCTCGCGGGCGGTGGGCGGTGAATTCATACGGTGTCCCACAGGTCGCGCACATCGCGCCCGGCAATGCGGATCAGCAACAGGCTCAGGGCGGCCAAGGCGAACAGGCCGGTGCCTGGGATCACATCCAGCATGCCGGCCAGCTTGAACACCGCGACCATCGCGCCCAACAGGCACACTTCCAGCATGCTCCAGGGCCGGAGTGCTTCGAGCCAGCGCATGCACAGCTTGAACGCCGGCGAGCGCCTGCCGGCCAAGGCGAAACTCAGCACCCAGATCAGCAATAGCAGCTGAAACACCGGCGCGATAATGATGGAAATTGCCGCGACCAAGGCAATGAACGTAATCGGCCCCAGGCTCAATGCAACGACTGAATCCCAGAGCGTCGCGCTGTTTTTCAAGCCCTGCAGGCTGATGCTCATCACCGGATAAAAGTTCGCAAAGGTCCACAGCACTGCGGCGGTCACCGTCAGGGCGAGGCGTTGCTGCACCGACAGGCCGTTATAGCGCTGCAGCACGCCAGAACAACGCACACACAGGGCTTTTTGATGTTTGGCGAGCGTGACTTTCTCGTACACGCAGTCGCAGTGTTCGCAGATGATCTGTTGATTCGCCATATGTGCTGCTCCAAATGCGACTGACTGCGGTGTTGGCCGTTGCCGGGGAGTCAGTCGCGTTGGCGTAGCTTACCAGCGGTTGTCACTGTTTTACCTATTACTCGGCATCAACTCCTTAAAGGTAGAAAAGGTTGTACGTATTTCACAACAGAATCGACCTCGTGCTTGCTCAAGCCAAAGCTCTTCGGGGCACGGGCGCATCTCTGAAAACTTCACTTGGCCGGCGCTTTGCAAGGCATTACTGATGCCGTCCAGTGACAAGGGATTATCAAAGTCGAGGAATAAGGGCTTGGGCTCGGTGTCAATTTTGATAAATGCATAACGCGGTAAACCCTGGGTAGCCGCCCAGGCGCGCCAGTGCAACGTATGGTCGAGATCATCAACGGAGGTTTTTACTGGCGGCAATTGATCGCTTGAGAACAACCAGCAAGCCCGCTTGTAGAGCGCGTGCCCCAGCCAGATACGACGCTGATCGTGTTTGGCCACAGTGCTGCCGGCCAAGGCGAAACCGAGACGATGCAGAGGGGTTGGATAAACGCACAGCAGATCTTCGCTGAATTGGCCCAAGGCATCGATAACCCGCAAACGGCCCTCGACGAGCGTCACTTTTGCCCGGCCGGCTGCAAACTGTTGATGCGCAGCGACGCAGCCGCCTCCCGAGGGCAATACCAGTTGCCGATAGGAGGGCTGCAACGGCCAGTCGATATGGGAGCGTTGGTAGCTTTCCGGCGAGTCAGCCAGAATCAAGCGCGGACGCTGGAAAATGGCCTCCACCTCTGCGTTCACCTGGGTATTGAACGGACCAAATGGCGCCGCAACAGGTTGGCTGAGGGTATGCACCGCCGGGTGCACTTCACCCACGATAATGGCGTAATCGCCCCGATTGATGGCATCCACCGATGCACTGGAAAGTAGAAAGTCGGGCGAGTGGAAGTCACTGCCAAACACCTCGAAGGCGGCGACGCCCAGTTCGGCATCCAGCCGGCTTATCAGGCACTCGATGTCTGCAGCCGAAAGATGTACATCAAGATTGTCCGGGTGGCACTCCAGTTGCAGTGCCCAGGCTTTTTCCAAACGCTGTTCCAGATCGATGACAATCCGCGCTTCAATCGCCGGTAGCAGCGGAGCCAGCGCGTTGAGCAGGTCGAGAAAGTCCACCGGCGTATCCGCCAGACTGCCTTGACGCTGCTTCCATACTTCAATGAACGCTTGGTTGAGCTGATGCCCGATGGCTTTGATGAGCCATTGGTGGATTTGCATCAGCGGCGCCAATTCTGCATTTATCTGCTTGAGCAGTTCTTGGCCCAGACTGATATTCATGTTTCTCGAGCAGTCTTCATACACCGGATAGCGACCCACATACATGGCACCGGTTTCTCGACTGAGGTCGACACCGGCTTCAGTCAGCAGGTGGTTCAAGGTGTCGAGGCATTCAGTGCGGCGCTCAAGGTTGCCCTCAGCATAATCGCGGCGTGCGTTTTCCAGCTTTTCCAGGCGTAATCGCCAAGTTTGGCGAAATGCGTCAGGTAGTGGGGCATCTTCCAGCCAGCGTTGCATCTGTTCTATCGGTTGGCGTTCACGCGGTGACATTCGCCAGCCACGACGAACAATGCGTTTGCTGACCAAGTGTTCCAGCAGGTCGCGCAGGTTGCCGGGCGGCGTATCCGCACAGGCGTTCAACAAGCCCTGGAGTGTCGGCTCGCCCTCGCCGGGGTCGTTGACGTAGGCCAGTACCTGCGCGGTTGCCG
This sequence comes from Pseudomonas sp. GW821-FHT07B01, assembly GCF_059419065.1. Taxonomy (NCBI): domain Bacteria; kingdom Pseudomonadati; phylum Pseudomonadota; class Gammaproteobacteria; order Pseudomonadales; family Pseudomonadaceae; genus Pseudomonas; species Pseudomonas sp. GW821-FHT07B01. The sequence continues at coordinate 153,226 of NZ_JBWKRA010000010.1, forward strand.
GGCTCAGGTGCTGCTTCTTGCCAATCGGCATGAACAAGGTGTGGTCTTGCAGGTAGCAACCCGCGTTGAGTTGCAATGGCATGCAGTCGGGGGCCGGGCATTGCTGGTTGATTTGATCGACCAGCCGTTGCACTGCCCAGTTTTCGAAAAACGTCTGGCGGTCCTTGATCCATGTATCACCGTGGGTGACGTGTATGTTCGCTGCTTGCTGGGGATCGAACCGGCCCCAGGCCAGCGGACCGAAAAAGCTTGAGGTGTCGTTTTTGGCGCAAAAACGTTGGGCGTAGCTCCAGCCCAATCGCAGCTTCTGTTTCTTGCGCGTATCGTTTTTAGCGTGTCGGTCGCGGATCAGTTCCCGTGTGCGTGTCAATGCGGCCGGGTTGGAGATGAACAGCGCTTCGGCAACCGCGTCGTCATCCAGAAAGTCGATCAACCCTTGGCGGGTGCGTTCCAGATACGCTTGGTATTGCATGTCTGCTTCTGTGCGTGTTGCGGTTTGCTCAAGCAAGCCATTCCAGTCGTGTACGGCAGCGCTCAAGGGGGCGCGCAACGCTTGCGGCAGGTCGGCGATCTGCAGCGTGATTCCTTCGTTGAGTTTGCGAATCAGCTTGCGGCAAGCTTGGGGCGAGTGGGCATTGCCTGCATCAAGCAGCGTGGCCTTGACCCCTTGCAAGGCGCGAAATTTCTGTTCAAAGGCGGCGCACGCAGGCTGCTCGCAAAACCCTCCCAGTGCGGTCAGGTGATGAATAGGGAAGCCGGTTGAGCGCAGCCAGAAGTAGTGTGAACTTTGCATGATTCAGGCCGGCATCCTTATCGCGTTGAGTTGGTGCAGCTTGGCAAGCACCGCGAGGTCAGCGCCGTTTTGTGGCGCTTGCAATGCCAAATCTTCAAGCAGCCGTGGCTGTTCCAGCTCGGTGTAAAGGCTGGCTGCATGTGGGCTGATGAGCGTGAATTTGTGGCGGGCCTCAAGATTGGGCAAATACACCAGGATGTGCTCGCAGGTCTGTTCCAGAGCCCCGCGTCCCAGCTGGCTTTTATCACGCAGCCAGTGTGAGAGCGCGAAGCGACTCTGGTGGAGGCGGGCCTGGGCGGTACGTTGATAGCAGCCGGGTACCGGAGCAGCGGCGTTATCCATCAGCCCGGTGTACAGATGCACACACTCGCGTTCAAGCTCGATCAGGTCGCGGATCTCGGGGTACTCGGCCAGCTCCTGGCGTCCCAGTAAAAAAACCAGTACCGCATCGCAATAGCTGTAGACCCTCGGTCCAAAGTCGAACCAGTCCTGCTCTCGCAAAAAAGTACGGGACAGTGCGGGCAGATCCAACCCGATGTTGATCAGCGCCCGCAAGGTCAGCGGGGCGCCAGTCTCCAGTGCATTGGTGAAAGAATTGACCAGGCGGAATTGGTAGTTTTCGACGAACCACTTCACGCGGTCGAACTGGCCGGCATAGGCCTCAAGAATCGTGCGTTCATCCTCGGGGAAGTGTTGCAGCCATTGGGTTGCTCCCTGCGCCTGGAACAACTGCTGCTGCAAGGTTTCATCGCGCAGCAAGCGTCGCCAGAGCTTCCAGACCTGCTCAGCATCCATGCGCCAGCTCCCTTGCAGGTTGGGTGTAATGATTCCAGATTTTCTGTGCTCGCCGCACGTCAGTGACGATCATGTGTTCGTCATTGGCATCCATGACTCGGGTGAGTGCATGGTGGGCCTGCCCTTGATACTCCAGGATGATCGCCGAAGGTCGGGCCCGCGACATCAGTTCTTCGTAAAGCTCCCAGACCGGCTCGGGCACGCTGGCGTCGTGCCAGTCGTGATAGAGCCCCTCGTGCCAGCTGCCCCCGGCCAGGTGCACCGAGATTACTTTGTCCAGCGGCAAGGTATCGAGGTAGTCGCGCAGGTCGAAATTTTTGAGGTTCAGGTGGTTGGTGTAGATGTTGTGCAGGTCCAGGTGCAGAAAGGTGCCGGACTTTTGCACCAGCCGCGCGAGGAATTCGGCTTCGCGCATTTCAGCGCCAGGGCATTGCAAATAATAGGCGGCGTTTTCATGGGCCAGGGGCATCCCGTAGTGCGTTTGCAACGCCTTGGCCCGTTCGGCACAGCGCAGCACTTCGGCATTGGAAAACTGCAGCGGGCTGCTCCAGATATCCAGCCATGAGTTGTCGCCATAAAAGCAATGATTGGCCACCCAGGGGCTGTTCAACATTTTCGCCAAGGGCACATGGCGCTGCACCGCAGCGGTTTGCTCCAAAGGGCTGAAACCAAAATCGCAGCCGTAATTGGAGTGCGCCAGCAACGTGAACTTTTCGGCCAGCCGCTCCATCATCGCCTTGGCCGCCGGCTTGATGATCTGCGGACCATCCATGGGCGCCATGATGTTATCGAGCAGGATTTCCAGGACATCGACTTCAATGTCCTCGAAGGGAAACCAGTCAAGGATTTCGGGGTTGTACTGAATGCCCACGCCAATCGGGTCGGGCTTAACGAATTGAGTCATGGGTTGCCCAGTCAGGCGAAATAAGGGGGCCTCCCCGGCAGCACGCCGGGGAAGGTCTGAAACTGTCAGGCGAAAACTTTGCTTTCGATGACTTCGATGTCATCCAGATCGAACTCCTCGAACAATGCTTCTTCGGTCGCTTGGGTAGCGGGAACGGTTGCGTTGTCGACGTGCAGTTCGTTTTCGATGATCGGGGTGGTCGGCGATTGAGTCATGGCACTTTCCTCAGGGGTGGTTGAACAGGCGGATTACAGTGAAGGCGGTGAAGCACCAGGCAATGACCCAGCCCAGGCAGGTCAGCACAAAGGTGCTCCAGTAGAGCCGGCGCAACTGCGCAGAGACCGGCTCTTGTGCGGCGCGGCGCGAGCGCCGCACGTAGTTGAATGCCCGCTGGCGCAGGCGTGGTTGCTCCAGGCATTCGATAATTGCCAGGTAGGTATCGCCATTGAACATCGGCAGAAGGGTCGGTATCAGGGAAATAAACGACGCGACGACCATCACCACGAACAGCGACGAGAAAACACTTTGGGCATCCCGGTACAACGCCCACAAGGCGATCCCCGCACCGGCGTACATCAGGCTGACCATGGGGCCTGCCAGAATGGTGACAACCCGTTGGTTCAGGGGCAATTGCGACCACTGCTTTTGCACCGGGCGTACCCAGCCGGTGGCCAGTAGCACGTAAATGCCAATCCCGAAGTCAGTGACTTTGACGCCGTAGTGTCGACATGCCATGGCATGGCCAAGCTCATGCAGGGCAATGGAGGTGACGATGACCGGGAAGTGCCAGATCAACCAACGGTAGCTGTGTACATAGGTTGTGGCGGCGTCAGCCATGAACGCGTCGAAGTGCATGCCCAGGTATACAAAGCTTGCCAGTGCCAACACCAGCAGCACCACATTGAAGCGCGCACCACAGCACCAGGGTGCCCATCGGTAAAGGTGATCGAGCAACGGCTGCGGGTTGGCCTTTATCAGGTTGATCAGCAAATGTTCTTTGAGTGGCCCATAGGTAATACCCGTGGCCGGGTCGCGCAGGTCGTTCTTGTGCGCGGTGTGCTCGCTGGTCAGCAATTTCAGGCTGAGCAGCTTGCGTTCGAATTGCATCAGTTTCTCGGGGCTGACCTTCATTCGGTGGCGTGCAAGAGCTGCGGCCATGATGTCCGCGTGGCTGCTCTGACCATCGAATAGCAATGCGAGGCAGTACTCGGCCTTGCCCAGCTCAAAGCCGAGGTCTGAAGAGGGGTCATAGAGATGGTAGCGTTGCACCACGCTATCGGCTGTCGGCGGCGTCACGACCAGGTCATCTCTCAAGCAGGCATGGGCTGGCGCTGCAACCTTGCTGGTCGCAATGGCAGAGTTGCTCATGGCTGAGCCCACCACGCGTGCAACTGCGGCCGATAGGTTTGTTCCAGTGCTTTGCGGCCCTGGGCCTTGATGTCTGCCAGGCGCTTGTCGCTGCGTTGATGGCTGGCGCGCCCCAGGACAAAAACAGCCCCTGGTCGCGTTGGGCCGCAGACGGGCTCATGGGTGGTGCGAATCGGTTCCCAGCCATGTTTGCACATCAGGTATTCGATACTACTGGCGCTGAGGTAGCGCCGATGGTTATGGGTCAGGAAGCCCTGTTCAAGGCCATAGCCCAGGGCGCGCCCCTCAATCAACAACAACCCATCGTCCGCACTGGCTTGTCGACACAATTGCATGACCTGGTTGACGTCATGTACATGTTCCAGTGATCCATTGATGATGATCAGGTTGTAGTCGCCATTCGGGCTCATGTGCTCGGCACCCACCAGATCGATCTGCAGGCCGATCTTCTTGCCGTACTCCACATAGGCCCGGTCCGGATCATTGCCTCTGACCGACCAGCCCTGTTTGGCAAACGGGATCATCAGCCCGCCAGCGGAGCAACCGACGTCGAGCAGTTTGCCGGCGGCGGGAAGTAGCTCTTTGAGGTACCGATACAGGTGCTCCCCGCGGCGTACCTGATCAAGAAAAAACGCGCGCTCGGGTTCCGAATTGCCGAACAGGTTCAGACGATAAAACTTGTCGTAGTAAGCGTTATAGAACGATTGCTCAAAACGGTATTGCTGAAAAATATGCCCGCACTCCTGGCAACCCAGTACTGGCAAGTCGACCGCCTGCTCATCCGGCCCGCGAACACTGTGCAGTAGCACCGAGTGTTGTTTGGAGTCGCACACTTCGCAGTCCATTTTGTGTACGCGATAAGTGTCTGGCATTTGCAGGCGTTGTAAGTATGTTTGTTCTATGGGTGTGCTCACGAGGACATCCTGGTCACTTGATGCAAAAAAAGCCTTCAAAACAGATGTGCTTGAACACCGTCGTGATGTCCTTGAAGCCTGAACGGCTTAGCAAGTCGATATTCCCGGCGGTGGAGAAGGGTTCAAGCACACCTTTGAGGCTTCTGGTTTTCGCCAGTATTTCGTCGGCGCTATAACCCTGGTCGCGTTTATAGTCCACGTAGAGACTGCTGAGGATGTCCTGAAAGCGCGCATCCGGGCCGCGTACTTTTTCAAACATGATGAACGCACCGCCCCAGTTCAATGATTCGTAGATTCGGTCAAACAGGGCCTGGCGAATACGCGGGTGCACGAACTGCACGGTGTAATAAGCAACGATCAAATCGCTTTTTTGATAATCAAACGTGAGTATGTCATCCGTGACAAAGCTGACATTGGCCTGCGGTGCCGCGTTCAGCAGTGTATTTGCCTGGCAGGTCATTGCATCTTCCACATCAATGCCCACCCACTTTGTTGACGCACCGTGACGCAGTGCCAGTTGACGTGTCAGTGTGCCGGTAGAACTGCCAAGTTCGTAACAGGTACTGTCGCTCTTTACAAAGAAGTCGCTGAGTGACAAAACGATTTCATGCCCGTCCTTATATCGGGGTACGGATTTGGATACATGCGAATCAAAGTGCTGCGGTGTGGTGCCGCCAAAACTCCAGGCAGCATTGCGGGACTCGACACCGTCGCCGACGGTTTCATAGGGAAGAGCAGGCGAATTCATCAAGGTAGACATGTTCATTCACATCCATGCTGGAGAACGTTGAGAGGCGTCGCAGTGGCGAGCGCGGCGTGTGCCGCGCTCGATAAGTGAGCGTTTTTTTATTGTTCCTGCTACTTCTGATTGCAAGGAGGAAAGTTAATGGCCGGCCCCGTCTTCGGGGTGCGGCAATACTCAGTCAGCGTTAACGATGGCAGCTACGCCGTCGCGCCGAGCATTGTTCGTCGCCATACAAGACGCGCCAACGTGATCGACCAGTTGCACAAGGCGACCACCAGAATGATATAGAGCAACGTCGACATGCCTTGGTTGACGATGACTTTACCGGCCAACAACGGAAATCCGAACACGCCGACAAAGTAGGAAAGACTGAATAAAACCAACGATTGCGCGGTCTGGCCGGTTGGGGCCTCATTGGCTGCCAATCCGTTTATCACCGAGTAAGTCAGCCCATACCCTACCCCCAGCACAATGGCTGCCAGCAAATACGCCGCCGATGAGTGTACGAAGAAGGTGAACATCAATACCGAAACCACCATCAACGCACTTAACAGGCTGGACATCACGTAGGGATCGCGCTTGACAATATAGCCCGCGACCAACAGTCGACAGGAGATCGCCGCGCTCATGAAGCCCAGAAAAAACAGCGAGTAGTCGAGGTGGTTGAGAGCGGCGTAGGAGGTCTGGAAACTGGAGAGTCCGCCGAAGATCGCACCGCCTAGGCCGACCATGATGATGGCAAATACCGCTTTGGAACCCAGTACTGCCTTCGCCGCACGGGCGCTGATCTTGCACACGGTCACCGGCCCCAGTCGCGCTTGTTGCTGCTTGATGTTCGGCCCGAGCAGGAAAAACACCAACCCCCCAGCCAGGCTGGCGATGGCTGCCACCACAAACGCCGACTCCACAGAATGGCCCAGCGCCTCGGCAGCTCTTCCAACCAAAGGGCCGGTGCCTATGCCGCTCATCATGCTGCCTGACAGCAAGGCAAAATACTTCACTCGCCGGGCAGGTTCTATGATCATCGCCACAATGATCGGCCCAAGGGTGTAGAACACGCCCCATCCAAACCCCAGGATCAAGCCGCTCGCCAACAGGGCCACTCCGAACGCAGGCACGGTTGCGAAGCCCAGGCACGCCGCTGCCAATAACACAGCGCCCGCAGCGATGGCTTTGGGCGCGCCGATCAGGTCGGTCAAGTGGCCTGAGAAGATGACTGCCAGGAAGGTGCTGAGCATTGCAACCGAGATAATCGTTCCGGCGTCGGACTCGCTGCCACCACTTTCCCTGAGCTTCATTGCCAATAAAAACGTCGTGCCATACGACAGGGAGAGTAAATAGCTGCCCAGGCAAAACAGGCCGAACAGCCCGTTGCCAGTAGCGTGGCTCGCGGACGCTTTTGAAGACATTGGCTTCTTTCCTTGTGGAATCGAAAGTGGGGTTAAGTCTGTCGGGCAATTAATCGGCGGCGCGTTGTAACGCGGCAGTGACCCGATTGATATCTTCCTCTTGGGTCATCCAATTACTGATTGATAAACGCAACGCATATTCACCCCGGTATGTCGTAGGGGTGATATACAGTTCACCACTGCTGTTCAGATTGTTCAGCACCTGCCTATTGAGTTCAGCCAAGGTGTTGGCAGAGCAACCCTCTTTGAAATAACGAAACACCAGCAGATTCAATCTGACTTCACATAAAAGTTGAAAGCATGGACTTTCATCAACCCATGTGGCGATTCGCTGGGCATAACCGCAATGACGCTCGATCAACTCCCTGTATCCGGCCTTGCCATAGGCCATCAATGTCATCCACAACGGCAGCGCCCGATAGCGTCGAGACTGTTCAACACCTCGGTTCATGAATGCCGGTAATTGCCCTTCCATTGGAACGTAAGGGGCATCAGCCGAAAAGGCTCGTTCATGGAGAGTGACATGGCGGGTAAACGCGATACCGCAGTCATACGGAACGTTAAGCCATTTATGCGCGTCGGCCGTTATAGAGTCCGCCAGTTCCAAGCCTTCCACCAAGTGCCCATACTGACTCGAGCACCTGGCAAAGGCACCGAACGCAGCATCGACATGCAGCCATGCGGCATATTTTTTACATAGCGCGGCCAGCGAAACCAGGTCATCAAAATCGCCACTATTAACGGTGCCAGCGCTGGCGACCACGATTCGACATGGCGACGGGCAAGAGCTCAGGGATTGTTCCAGCGCTTGCAGATCAAACACTTCGCGATCAGGCAGGCAATTGACGTTGATAAAGTTACGCTGGCCTATGCCGAGAAGCCCCAAGTCCTTGATGATGCTTGAGTGGGGGGAGGCGCAGAAAACCATTACGGGAGGGGCGGCTTGAAGGCCATCTCGGGCGATGCTGACGTTGTTCTGTTCACCACACCATTCGCGGGCGGTGGCCAAGCCAACAAGGTTCGCTGCGGTAGCGCCTGTTGTCAGTACGCCATGGAAGGTGTCGGATGGCAGCCTGAGCAAGTCTGCGAGGAAGCTCAGTGCCTGGGCTTCAATGAATGCCGCGACGGAATGGCGTTCAGTTGCAACGTTCTGGTCCAGCACTGACACCAGCCAATCACCGGCCAACGCTGCGGGCGTGGTTCCGCCAGTGACAAAACCAAAGTAGCGTGGGCCGGTACTGCGCGTGTGGGCTGCGCCGTAGTTTTCCCAATAGTTGGTCAGGGCGGCTAACCCGCCAATTCCCTGTTCGGGCATAGCGGATTGAATCACGCGGGGATGGGGCTGAGTATTCACCACGTCTGCATTGCGAGCGTCGGCCAGAAAATCCAGCGAAATACGACACACCTCAGCCAACAGCTCAGGCACCGCAGATTCGTCACGGGAGAGACCCTGCATCCCAGTACTCCTTTACTTTTTTATAAAGCGATCCGATCGGATCGTCGACATTTCCATACGTCTTCGCAAGCCCGACATCTATAGCAGAACCGTTTAAGAATTCAAGCTGCTGGCAGTGCAGGCAGGCAATGCAAACATAACGATAAATGCGCGTAGGCGTACTTGGAGAAAACTTCCTAACACTATGAATAAAATGAATAAATTTCCAATAAGGTTGATATTTTTTTGCCGGTTTACGCACCGGATCCGAGGCAGAATCGGAGGTAAATGATAGATCCAGAGTTTAAGAACTAAACGTTAGCTATGCTTAAACATATCCGCGGCTAGCTGCAGATCACCGACCACGCGGGGGGCTGGCGCAGCGTTGGGCAAGTGGCTGGCCTTTTTATTGTTACTGGGGCGCCAGCCACGGAATTTTTGCCGCTTGTCGCGTTCCAAACTCGGCACAGGTCCATTGCCAATGTCCTCTGCATCACAGAATGCAAAAGTAGGAGCTTCCTTCATGTTCACTCCGCGTCGTCTGCTTGTTGTCGCTACCGCCGTAGCCCTGTTGTCTGGCTGCGCTTCACCTAACCCTTATGACGGCAGCCAGGGACAGGCCAGCAATGGTTCCGAGAGCGGCATGAGCAAAACCGCCAAGTACGGCGGCCTCGGTGCGCTGGCTGGTGCATTGGCCGGTGCGGCCATCGACCATAACAACCGTGGCAAGGGCGCGCTGATTGGCGCAGTGGTTGCGGGTGCTGGTGCGGCAGGCTATGGCTACTACGCCGACCAGCAAGAGAAAAAACTGCGTGAAAGCATGGCCAACACCGGGGTGGAAGTGCAGCGCCAGGGTGACCAGATCAAGCTGATCATGCCGGGCAACATTACCTTCGCCACCAACTCGGACGCGATCTCCAGCAGCTTCTACCAGCCGCTGAACAACTTGGCCAACTCCCTCAAGCAGTTCAACCAGAACACCATCCAGATCGTTGGCTATACCGACAGCACCGGTAGCCGCCAACTGAACATGGACCTGTCCCAGCGCCGTGCGCAGAGCGTGGCCAACTACCTGACCTCCCAGGGCGTCAACGGGGCCAACCTGAGCGCACGCGGTGCCGGCCCGGATAACCCGATTGCCAGCAACGCCGACGTGAATGGCCGTGCCCAGAACCGTCGCGTCGAAGTCAACCTCGGCCCGATCCCTGGCCAGCAATACGGCCAGCCTGGCCAGCAGCAGGCGCCACAGCAGAACAACCAGTTCCAGGGCAACCCGTACCAGCAATACCAGTAAACCCTGGGCACTAAAAAGGGCGCCGTGCAGTCAATGCACGGCGCCCTTTTTTGATCGTTCCCACGCTCTGCGTGGGAATGCCCGCTCCTTCGGACGCTCCGCGTCCTACTCTTGGCGCAAAAGCTGAAGCGTGTGCGGTGACGCGGAGCGTCACGGGATGCGTTCCCACGCAGAGCGTGGGAACGATCAGGCACCTTCGATCTACATCAGTCGATGTATTCGAACACCTTCACGATCTTCTGTACGCCCGACACGCCCTGTACCAGGTTGGCGGCGCGGGTGGCTTCTGCCTGGGTCAGCAGGCCCATCATGTAGACGATGCCGTTATCGGTGACGATCTTGATCCGCGAGCCTGGCACTGCACTGTCGGTCAGCATCTGGGCCTTGATTTTGGTGGTCAGCAGCGCATCGTTGCTGATGGCCAGCAGAGTGATCGGGTCCATGACCTGCAGTTCGTTGTGGACCTTCTTGACGCGTTGCACGCCGGCGGCGGCTTGCTCGGCCTGGGCCTTGAGGTCGGCGCGCGGGGTTTGGCCTGCCAGCAGGACCACACCGTTGAAGCTGGTCACCACGATGCGCGAGGCCCCGTTGCCCAGGTCGGTAGCCGCCTTGGCAACGTTGACCTTGACCTTGGTTTCGATCAGCGAATCATCAATGGTGCTGCCGAAGGTGCGTGTGCCCCGGTCATCCTGGATAGGGGTGTCCCGTGTAGCGGTGATAGCCGAGCTGCAGCCGCTGATGGCGACGCACAGCGTGATGGCCAAAAGACTGAGGCGATTAACGGTCATTCTTCACTCCCGAACAGTTGGCTGTCGATCAGATCGCACAGGCAGTGGATCGCCAGCAGATGAACTTCTTGGATACGTGCAGTGACATTGGCCGGGACGCGAATCTCCACGTCCTCAGGCAGCAGCAGCGAAGCCATGCCGCCGCCGTCGCGACCGGTCAAGGCTACGACAATCATTTCGCGATCATGTGCGGCCTGGATCGCTTGAATAATATTTGCCGAGTTGCCGCTGGTGGAAATCGCCAGCAATACATCGCCCGGCTGGCCGAGGGCGCGGATTTGCTTGGAGAAGATTTCGTTGTAGCTGTAGTCGTTGGCAATCGAGGTGATCGTCGACGAGTCGGTGGTCAAGGCAATAGCCGGCAGGCTCGGGCGCTCACGTTCGAAACGGTTGAGCAGCTCGGAGGAAAAATGCTGGGCATCGCCAGCCGAACCGCCATTGCCGCACGAAAGCATTTTGCCTTCGTTGAGCAAGGCATTGACCATCACCTGGCTGGCTTGCTCGATGTGCGGTGCAAGTACGTCCATCGCCTGTTGCTTGGTGTCGATGCTGGCCTGGAAAAGCTGGCGAATTCGGGATTGCATGTCCATCTGTGTGACCTTAAGTAGCGCGGCTGTTTGGCACAGGTAATGTGCAGCCCGCAAAGCAAAGAGCAAAAATGAGTGGTGAAGGTGCCCGGCGAATCAGCTGTCGAAGGCATTTTTGAGCCAGGTCAGATCAGCTGTGCCTGACGGGGTGCTTTCCATGGCAACCACATCGAAACGGCAGGGGCAGTCAGCCCAGCGATGCTCTTTTTGCAGAAAAAACTGCGCAGCGAGTATCAGCTTTTGACGCTTGCGCCCGTCGATACTGGCGAGCGCGCCACCCCATTGTGCGTGTTTTCTGTAGCGGACTTCGACGAATACTACTGTATCGCCGTCAAGCATGACCAGATCAAGCTCGCCGCGTCTACATAACCAGTTCTGCGCCAGAAGGCGCAGACCCTGTTGTTGCAGGTAGTTGAGTGCATGCAGTTCGGCATCCTTGCCGCTTTGTGCGCTGGACCGCTCGGGCATCAGCGTGGGGTATCGGGCAGGCGCTGAATTTCGCCGCCGACGAACTTCGCCCACGGCATCTGGCGATCAACGCGCTGGTTGGCGCTGATACCCAGGTTGCCCGAGAGGCCGTCGACACGGGTGTCCGGCAGTGCCTTGAGCTGGCCCAGGCGTGGCGCCAGGCGGTAGGCATCGACGCCCATCGCGTAGAGGCGGCCCAGGCTGCCATTGGCTTGCGGCCATTGCGCGGCGACCTGGTTGCGCAGTGGGTCGGTGGTATTAAGCAGCCAAGGGGTTTCGCAGAACATCACGTTGGTCATGTCCAGGTACTGGTTACGATCACCGCTGGCGCTGTACACGTGGGAGGTTGCGTATACCGGCACATCGCCGGCGTATTGGAAGTTCAGGGTCGGCTTGATCTGCTGGGCCAGTTGCGGCGTGACGGCCAGGAAGATGAACTCGATGTCCTGGCGACGCGAAGGCTGGGCGGCGACGTCGGTACCGACTGTGCTTTGCAGGCTCTTGGCGCGGCCTTCGCTCTTGCGCAGTTGGAACAGATCGGCGATCTGCTGGGCCAGGGCCACAGGTTGGTCGACATATTCAACGCCCATGACGGTGCCGCCATTGGCTTCCCAATCCTGGCGGAACGCCTTGTAGACACGCTCACCCCACTCGCCACGGGGCACCATGGCGGCGGCGCGATGCAGGCCATCGGCGCGGGCACGGCGCGACACTTCGCGGGCTTCGTCTTCAGCGGCCAGGCCGAACTGGAACAACTGCGCCGGGCCTTGATCGGTCTCGCTGTAGTTCAGGGCGAGGGTGGTGATCGGCAACTGCGGGCGTGCGCTGAGTTGCTTGACCAGCGGTTTTTCCAGCGGGCCGACGACCAGTTGCACGCCGGCGGCCTGGGCCTTGGCGTAGAAGTCGTCGAGGGAGCCCAGGCGCGAGCTGTCATAGAACTCGATGACCGGTGGCTTCTGCCCGGCTTGTTCAGCCTGGTAGTGAGCCGCCATGAAGCCTTCGCGCAGCGCTTTGCCCACAGTCGCCAGCGGGCCTTCCTGCGGCAGCAGCAGGGCGATCTTGTTCAGGGGCTGGCTGGCCAGTTCCTTGAGTTTGGTCAGCGGCGCTGGCAGTTGCACAGCCGCCGGGTGGCCCGGGTTCTGTGCGCGCCAGGTGTCGATGGCGGCTTGTTGTTGCTCCAGCGTACCGGCGCCCTTGACCGCCTGGGCCAGGGTGATCCACCCATCGAGTGTCGGGTTGCCAGTGGCTTGCAGCTGTTCGGCTGGCAGCGCGGCAATCAATACCCAGATGGCCTCGTGGTTGCTGTTGGCAGCCTCACCCGTCAGCAGGGGCGCCATGGACACCCGCTCGCGAGCGGCGGCGAGGGTCTGGCCATCGGCTTCATAGGCACGTGCATGTACGGTACCGGTGCGGATCTGCTGGTCGGTCGGCAGTTCCTTCAGGCTTTGCAGGCTGGGGTGGTTCAGCGCTGCCAAGGCTGCCTTGGGCTGGTTGCGCCCCATGGCCAGTTCTGCGGCCAGGGTGCTGGCAAATACCTGCGCGGCTGGCTTCAGGGCGTCCAGGGGCACTTGCGCAAGGATCTGCGAGGAGCGGCCAGGGTTGTTCTGCTGGTAAGCCAGGTCCGCCGCGCTCAGGCGCAGCAACGCGGCTTTTTCTGGCGTCTTGGCGTTCGTCGCCTGTTCGAGCAGTTGCTCGATACTGGCGTCGGGCGTGCGTGGCAGTTCGCCAAGACTGGAGGAGGGCGAACTGGCGCAAGCAGCCAGCAAGGCAGCGAGGCAGAGGGCGGAGAGCAGCCGCAGGCAAGCGATCATGTAAGTGTTCCTGATACCGATCAAATTAGCGTGGAAGTGTACCCAAGCACTGGCCCAGGCGCGATGTTCATGGCGTTAAACCGTGGATTTAGGTCGTGCAAATGTTGTGTTTAGCTAGCGGTGGCTGAAACGGCATCGGCCGTGATGGCATATTTTCAAGGCGTCTACGCGCTACAATGTGGCTTTTGCCAACCATCGAGGTGTGCGCTTTGACTGCTCCAGGTCCTTTGAATTCCACTGCTGGCTCGCTTTTTGTGGTGGCGACGCCCATTGGCAACCTGGACGACATCAGTGCCCGGGCGCTGAAAGTGTTGCGCGAGGTGAAATTGATCGCGGCAGAAGACACGCGGCACTCCCAGCGGTTGATGCAGCATTTTGGTATCAGCACGCCATTAGCGGCCTGCCACGAACACAATGAACGTGAAGAGGGTAGCCGCTTTATCACACGTCTTTTGGCGGGTGATGACGTCGCGCTGATTTCCGACGCGGGCACGCCCCTGATTTCCGATCCTGGTTACCACCTGGTCCGCCAGGCCCGTGCCGCTGGTATCAATGTAGTGCCTGTTCCGGGAGCCTGCGCGCTGATTGCTGCATTATCGGCTGCCGGGTTGCCCTCGGACCGCTTTATCTTCGAAGGCTTCCTGCCCGCCAAGGCCGTAGGGCGTCGGGCGCGTCTGCAGGCGCTTAAAGAAGAACCGCGCACCTTGATCTTCTATGAGGCGCCGCATCGCATCCTGGAATGCCTGCAAGACATGGAGCTGGTGTTCGGCGGTGAGCGCCTGGCTTTGCTGGCCCGAGAGTTGACCAAGACCTTCGAAACCCTCAAGGGGCTGCCGCTGGAGGAGCTGCGAGCGTTTGTCGAGGGCGACAGCAATCAACAACGTGGTGAATGTGTGGTGCTGGTAGCAGGCTGGACCGCGCCGGAGAATGAAGATGCGGTGGGCAGCGAGGCCATGCGCGTCCTCGATTTGTTGCTCAAGGAAATGCCACTCAAGCGCGCCGCCGCCCTGGCAGCGGAAATTACCGGCGTGCGCAAGAACGTGTTGTATCAGGTCGCGCTCGATAAGCAGAAGGCCGAATAGTTCCAGGGGCAAATCTGTAGTTCGTCTGAACGTGATGGCAATGCCGCACTTTTAATACTTGTCCTCAAGCCGCCGTGCCGTTAACCTGCGCGGCGGAGAGTCGATTGGACAGTCGCTGCCCTCTATGAAAATTAGGGGGGGGAGGAAAGTCCGGGCTCCATAGGGCGAAGTGCCAGGTAATGCCTGGGAGGCGTGAGCCTACGGAAAGTGCCACAGAAAATAACCGCCTAAGCACTTCGGTGCCGGTAAGGGTGAAAAGGTGCGGTAAGAGCGCACCGCACGACTGGCAACAGTTCGTGGCTAGGTAAACCCCACTTGGAGCAAGACCAAATAGGGTCCCAAGGCGTGGCCCGCGCTGGGACCGGGTAGGTTGCTAAAGATGTCCAGTGATGGCCATCGTAGACGAATGACTGTTCAAGACAGAACCCGGCTTACAGATCGACTCTCCACCTTTTTTCCTTGCGTTCGAATCTCGTGCGCAAACCCGGTAGTAACGCAAGAATCCCTCCCTGCCAAATCATTGGCAGATGCATCTTCGTAATACCAAAAAAATCTTACTCTTAATAAATTACTTTAACTTTAGCCTCTAGCTCTCTGAGCTATATGCCGTTGTTGAGTCAAAAACATCGCCAAACTCTCGTTTCTCCTCCTTTTGCACTCCTAAATCTCCGTTCTGTAAGGCTTTTCCTTGAATACGCGCCTTGACGGTGTGGTGGGCGCATTCCTATAGTGTGCGCAAGTGGCGGAAAGTGGCACAAAGTGGGTTTTTTGAACGTAAAACGCTAAAATTTGGAGAAACGCATCTGTGTTTCGCGGAGCTAACGCTATCAGTCTCGATGCAAAAGGCCGTCTCGCCATGCCGAGCCGGTATCGTGACGAGCTCATTTCGCGAAGTTCAGGGCAGTTAATCATCACGATTGACGCCGTTGACCCCTGTTTGTGTGTTTACCCTCTCGATGAGTGGGAGTTGATTGAAACCAAGTTGCGCGCGCTGCCTTCATTGCGTGAAGAAAACCGCCGCCTCCAGCGTTTGCTGATCGGTAATGCCGTCGACCTTGAACTCGATGGCAGCGGTCGTTTCCTGGTGCCGCCGCGACTGCGCGAGTACGCCAGGCTCGACAAGCGCGCAATGCTGGTTGGCCAACTGAACAAGTTCCAATTGTGGGACGAAGATGCCTGGGATGCTGTGTCTGCAGCGGACCTGGCTGCTATTCAACAACCGGGCGCCATGCCTGATGAACTGCGTGATTTGATCCTGTGACTATTGATAGCGGCTTTAACCACATCACCGTACTGCTTGACGAAGCCGTCGAGGCTCTCGCCGTACGTGCCGATGGCTGCTATGTCGATGGCACATTCGGCAGGGGCGGGCATAGCCGGTTGATACTCAGCCAGCTCGGGTCCGACGGCAAACTCCTTGGGTTCGACAAAGACCCTCAAGCGATTGCCACCGGGCAAGCGCTAGCGGCCGAAGACGGCCGCTTTGTCGTTGTGCAGCGCAGCTTTGCCGAGCTGGGGGCCGAAGTTGCCGAACGCGGCATGGCGGGCAAGGTGGCCGGGGTTCTGCTCGACCTGGGCGTGTCTTCGCCACAGCTCGATGACCCGGAGCGCGGCTTCAGCTTCATGAACGACGGCCCCCTCGACATGCGCATGGACCCTACCCGTGGGGTCAGTGCCGCACAATTCATCGCCACCGCGCCGGTAGAAGAAATCGCCCGTGTGTTCAAGGAATACGGTGAAGAGCGCTTCGCCGGTCGAATGGCGCGTGCCGTGGTCGAGCGCCGCGAAATCCAGCCGTTCGAACGCACCGCTGACCTGGCCGAAGTGCTGAAAGTGGCCAACCCTGCCTGGGAAAAGGGCAAGAACCCGGCTACCCGCGCGTTCCAGGGCCTGCGTATCCACGTCAACAACGAATTGGGCGATCTGGAAGCCGGCCTCGAAGCCGCTCTGGATGCTTTGGAAGTGGGCGGTCGCCTGGTGGTGATCAGCTTCCACTCCCTGGAAGACCGCATCGTCAAACTGTTCATGCGTCGCCTGGTCAAGGGCGAGTCCGATAACCTGCCGCGTAACCTGCCGGTGCGTTTCGAAGCCTTCGTGCCGAAAATCAAAATCCATGGCAAAGCGCAGTTCGCTTCCGAAGCCGAACTCAAGGCCAACCCACGTTCCCGTAGCGCCGTCATGCGTGTTGCGGAGAAATTGCGGTGAGCAAGCTTTTCGCCAAGCCCCTCCCGGGCGGCAGCTTCTTTATGTTGCTGCTGTTTGTCGGCGTGCTGGTGTCCGCGATAGCGGTGTCCTACAGCGCCCACTGGAACCGTCAGTTGCTCAATACCCTTTACGGGGAATTGAGCGTGCGCGACAAAGCCCAGGCAGAATGGGGCCGGTTGATTCTTGAGCAAAGCACCTGGACGGCCCACAGCCGTATCGAAGTGCTGGCTACCGAACAGTTGAAGATGCACATCCCAGGCGCGGCTGAAGTTCGCATGGTGGCGCCATGATGAAACTCGAAGGGGCACTCTACCCATGGCGCTTTCGCCTGATGCTCGGCTTGCTGGCATTGATGGTGGGCGCGATCGTCTGGCGCATCTTCGACCTGCAGGTCGTCGACCGCGACTTCCTGATCGGCCAGGGTGACGCCCGCAGCCTGCGGCACATCCCGATTCCTGCGCACCGCGGCCTGATCACCGACCGTAACGGCGAGCCTCTGGCCGTCAGTACCCCGGTGACGACCCTGTGGGCCAACGCCAAGGAACTGCAAGTTGCCAAGGACAAGTGGCCTGAACTGGCCGCTGCCCTGGGGCAAGACCGCAAGGCCCTGACCGAGCGCCTGGAAGCCCAGGCCAACAAAGAATTCATCTACCTGGTGCGCGGGCTTACCCCTGAGCAAGGCCAGCAAGTGCTCGACCTTAAAATCCCCGGTGTCTACGGCATCGAGGAGTTTCGTCGTTTCTACCCGGCCGGTGAAACCACCGCGCATATGGTCGGCTTTACCGATATCGATGACCATGGTCGCGAAGGTGTCGAACTGGCCTACGACGAATGGCTGGCCGGTGTTCCCGGCAAGCGGCAGGTCATCAAGGATCGGCGCGGCAGACTGATCAAGGATGTCCAGGTCACCAAAAACGCCAAGGCCGGCAAGCCTCTGGCGTTGTCGATCGATTTGCGCCTGCAATACCTGGCCAACCGCGAACTGCGTAACGCGATCATCGAGAACGGCGCCAAGGCCGGCAGCCTGGTGATCATGGACGTGAAGACCGGCGAGATCCTCGCCATGGTCAACCAGCCGACCTACAACCCGAACAACCGTCGCAACCTGCAGCCGGCGATGATGCGTAACCGCGCGATGATCGACGTGTTCGAGCCGGGCTCGACCATGAAAGCCATCTCCATGAGCGCTGCCCTGGAAACCGGCCGCTGGAAACCCAGCGACAAGGTCGAGGTTTACCCAGGCACCTTGCAGTTGGGCAAGTACACCATTCGTGACGTGTCCCGCACCGAGGGGCCAGTGCTGGACCTGACCGGCATCCTGATCAACTCCAGTAACGTCGGCATGAGCAAGGTTGCTTTCGATATCGGCGGCGAGACCATCTATCACCTGGCGCAAAAGATCGGCCTGGGGCAACCCACCGGCCTCGACTTCCCGGGCGAGCGGGTCGGTAACCTGCCGAACTACCGCGAGTGGAGAAAAGCCGAGACTGCCACGCTGTCCTACGGCTACGGCCTGTCGGTGACCGCCATCCAGTTGGCCCACGCGTTCTCGGTATTGGCCAATAACGGCCGTATGGTTCCGCTCAGTCTGATCCACGTCGACGAAGCGCCAAAAGCCACCCAAGTGATCCCGGAAAACGTCGCCAAGACCATGCAAGGCATGCTGCAACAAGTGATCGAGGCACCGCGTGGCGTATTCCGCGCCCAGGTGCCGGCGTACCACGTTGCTGGCAAGTCCGGTACGGCGCGTAAGACTTCGGTGGGCACCAAGGGCTATGCCGAAAACTCCTACCGTTCGTTGTTCGCCGGCTTCGGCCCGATGAGCGACCCACGCTATGCCATCGTCGTGGTCATCGACGAGCCTAGTAAAGCCGGCTACTTCGGTGGCCTGGTTTCGGCGCCGGTGTTCAGCAAAGTGATGTCCGGCACCCTGCGCTTGATGAATATCACGCCGGACAACCTGCCGCCGACGCAACAAGCCAACGCTGGTCCACCGGCTGCCGCTGTCAAAGCCAATGGAGGGCGCGGCTGATGTCTCTTAGCCTGAACAAGATTTTTGCCCATGCCGGCCACGATCTGCTGATTCGTGAGCTGACGCTGGATAGCCGTAATGTACGCGCCGGTGACCTGTTCCTGGCGGTACCTGGCGGCAAGCTCGATGGCCGTGCGCATATCGCCGATGCCCTGCAACGCGGTGCGGCTGCGGTCGCCTATGAAGTGGAAGGCGCCACCGTGCTGCCGATCACCGATGTGCCGTTGATTCCGGTCAAGGGCCTGGCAGCGCAGTTGTCCGACATCGCCGGGCGTTTCTACGGTGACCCGAGCCGCCAACTCAACCTGGTTGGCGTGACTGGCACCAACGGCAAGACCAGCGTGACCCAATTGGTTGCCCAGGCTTTGGACCTGCTGGGTCAGCACTGCGGCATCGTCGGCACCCTGGGCACCGGTTTCTATGGCGCGCTGCAAAGCGGCCTGCACACCACGCCAAACCCGATTGCCGTACAAGCGAGCCTGGCCGACCTGAAAAAAGCCGGCGCCAAGGCGGTAGCCATGGAAGTGTCTTCCCATGGCCTGGACCAAGGGCGTGTCACCGCGCTGGCCTTTGACGTGGCCGTGATGACCAACCTGTCCCGCGACCACCTCGACTACCACGGCACCATGGAGGCGTACGCCGCCGCCAAGGCCAAGCTGTTTGCCTGGAATGACCTGAAGTGCCGGGTGGTCAACCTCGACGACGCATTCGGCCGCCAACTGGCGGGCGAAGGGAGCGACGCACGCCTGATCAGCTATAGCCTGCAAGATGCCAGTGCCTACCTGTATTGCCGCGAAGCCCAATTCAATGATGAAGGCGTGCGCGCCACATTGGTGACGCCGCAGGGCGAGCACCACTTGCGCAGCACCTTGCTCGGGCGGTTCAACCTGAGCAACGTGCTCGCCGCTATCGGTGCATTACTGGGCCTGGACTACGCCCTGGATGAAATCCTGCGGGTACTGCCGAAGCTGGAAGGCCCGGCCGGTCGCATGCAGCGCCTGGGTGGCGGCACGCAACCGCTGGTGGTGGTCGATTACGCCCACACACCGGATGCCCTGGAAAAAGTCCTCGAAGCCCTGCGCCCACATGCCAAAGGCAAACTGCTGTGCTTGTTCGGTTGCGGCGGTGATCGCGATCGCGGCAAGCGCCCGTTGATGGCCGAAATTGTCGAGCGTTTGGCCGACGGCGTACTTGTCACCGACGACAACCCGCGCAGCGAAGACCCGAGCCAGATTTTCGACGACATCCGTGTCGGTTTCAAAGACGCCTCCAAGGTCACGTTTGTGGCTGGTCGCGGCGCCGCCATTGCCCAACTGATCGCCAGTGCCGGCGCGGACGACGTCGTGGTGCTCGCGGGTAAAGGCCACGAGGACTATCAGGAAATCAACGGTGAGCGCCATGCCTTCTCCGATCTGGTCGAGGCGGATCACGCCCTGACCGGCTGGGAGGTCGCCCATGCTTAAGGCGATGACGTTCAGCGAACTGGCCCAGGCCCTGTCGGCCCGTGTGCTGTCGAGCGACTGCACATTCACCGGCGTCAGTATCGACAGTCGTAACATCCAGCCGGGGCAGCTGTTTGTCGCCCTGGCCGGCCCGCGTTTCGATGGTCACGACTACCTCAACGACGTTGCCGCCAAAGGTGCCGTCGGTGCCTTGGTGCAGCGTGAAGTGGCCGATTCTGCCTTGCCGCAATTGCTGGTAGCCGACACCCGCCTGGCCCTGGGCCAACTGGGTGCGCTTAACCGTGCTGCTTTTGATAAGCCGGTGGCGGCCATTACCGGTTCCAGCGGCAAGACCACGGTCAAGGAACTGCTTGCTGGCGTCTTGCGTACGCGCGGGCCGGTACTCGCGACCCGTGGCAACCTGAACAATGATTTCGGCGCACCGCTGACCCTGCTCGAACTGGCCCCGGAACACACGGCGGCAGTGATTGAACTGGGGGCTTCGCGCATCGGCGAAATCGCCTATACCGTGGCGCTGACCCAGCCTCACGTGGCGATCATCAACAACGCCGGTACCGCCCATGTTGGTGAGTTCGGCGGCCCGGAAAAAATCGTCGAAGCCAAGGGCGAAATCCTTGAGGGCCTCGACGCCTCGGGCACTGCGGTACTGAACCTGGATGACAAGGCGTTCGAGACCTGGCGTGTACGCGCCGCCGGTCGCAAGGTCCTGACGTTTGCAGTGCTGAATGCCGCAGCCGATTTTCACGCTTCCAACATCAATGTCGATGCCCGTGGCTGCCCGTCCTTCACCTTGCACACTCCGCAAGGTGATGAGCACGTGCAGTTGAACCTGCTGGGCAACCATAACGTCGCCAACGCCTTGGCCGCCGCCGCTGCCGCCCATGCCCTGGGTGTGTCGCTGTTCGGCATTGCCACGGGCCTGGGCGCGGTGCAGCCGGTCAAGGGCCGCACTGTGGCGCAACTGGCTGGCAACGGCATGCGCGTGATTGATGACACTTACAACGCCAACCCGTCCTCCATCAATGCCGCTGTGGACCTGCTCACAGGCTTCGATGGGCGCAAGGTGCTGGTGCTGGGCGATATCGGCGAGTTGGGCGATTGGGCTGAACAAGGCCACCGTGAAGTCGGCGCCTATGCCGCCGGCAAAGTGGATGCGCTCTACGCCGTTGGCACGAACATGGCCCATGCGGTCAACGCTTTCGGCCCTGGCGCGCGGCATTTCGCAAGCCAGGCCGAGCTGATCCAGGCGTTGACGGCGGCTGAACATGACAAACACACAACCATTTTGATCAAGGGATCGCGCAGCGCGGTGATGGAAAACGTCGTCGCAGCCTTGTGTGGCTCAAGTACGGAGAAACATTAATGCTGCTGCTGCTGGCTGAGTATCTGCAACAGTTCCACAAAGGCTTCGCGGTCTTCCAGTACCTGACCCTGCGCGGGATTCTGGGTGTGCTGACCGCGCTGTGTTTGTCGCTGTTTTTAGGGCCGTGGATGATCCGCACCCTGCAGAACCTGCAAATTGGTCAATCGGTTCGTAACGACGGCCCGCAGTCGCACCTGTCCAAGTCTGGCACTCCGACCATGGGCGGCGCGCTGATCCTGTCGTCCATTGGCGTCAGCACCTTGCTCTGGGCCGACCTGCATAACCGCTACGTGTGGGTGGTGCTGCTGGTGACCCTGCTGTTCGGTGCCATCGGCTGGGTGGATGACTACCGCAAAGTGATCGAGAAAAACTCCAAGGGGCTGCCAAGCCGCTGGAAGTATTTCTGGCAGTCGGTGTTCGGCCTGGCCGCCGCGATCTTCCTGTACACCACCGCGCCAAGTGCCGTGGAAACCACCTTGATCATCCCGATGCTAAAGGATGTGAGCATCCCACTGGGTGTCGGTTTTGTGGTGCTGACCTACTTCGTTATCGTCGGCTCCAGCAACGCGGTGAACCTGACCGATGGCCTTGACGGCCTGGCGATCATGCCGACGGTGATGGTGGGCGGCGCGCTCGGCATCTTCTGCTACCTCTCCGGTAACGTGAAATTCGCTGAATACCTGCTGATCCCTTATGTACCGGGCGCCGGTGAGTTGATCGTGTTCTGCGGCGCCTTGATCGGTGCCGGCCTGGGGTTCCTGTGGTTCAACACCTACCCGGCACAAGTCTTCATGGGCGACGTCGGCGCACTGGCGCTGGGCGCAGCCTTGGGCACCATCGCGGTGATCGTTCGCCAGGAAATCGTGCTGTTCATCATGGGCGGTGTGTTCGTGATGGAAACCCTGTCGGTGGTCATCCAGGTGGCGTCCTTCAAGTTGACCGGGCGTCGTGTGTTCCGCATGGCGCCGATTCACCACCACTTTGAACTCAAGGGCTGGCCTGAGCCACGCGTGATTGTCCGCTTCTGGATCATCACCGTGATTCTGGTACTGGTCGGCCTTGCCACCCTGAAACTGAGGTAGAAACGAGTGTCCCTGATCGCTTCAGACCACTTCCGCATCGTTGTCGGCCTCGGCAAGAGCGGCATGTCCCTGGTTCGCTTCCTGGCGAACCGGGGCACGTCGTTTGCCGTGGCCGATACGCGGGAAAATCCACCGGAGCTGGTCACGCTGCGCCGTGACTACCCGCACGTGGAAGTGCGTTGTGGCGAGCTGGATGTCGAGTTTCTGTGCCGTGCCGACGAGCTCTACGTGAGCCCGGGCCTGGCCCTGGCGACACCGGCCCTGCAAGCGGCTGCGGCCCGTGGCGTGAAGCTGTCTGGCGATATCGACCTGTTCGCACGCAACGCGAAGGCGCCGATCGTGGCCATCAGCGGCTCCAATGCGAAAAGCACCGTCACCACTCTGGTCGGCGAGATGGCGGCTGCGGCGGGCAAGCGTGTGGCCGTCGGCGGCAATCTTGGCGTGCCGGCACTGGATTTGCTCAGCGACGACGTCGAGTTGTACGTGATGGAGTTGTCGAGCTTCCAGCTGGAAACCACCCACGACCTGGGCGCTGAAGTGGCGACGGTATTGAACGTCAGCGAAGACCATATGGACCGCTACAGCGGCCTGCCGGCTTATCACCTGGCCAAGCACCGGATCTTCCGTGGCGCCAGGCAATTTGTCGTCAATCGTCAGGATGCCCTGAGCCGTCCGCTGATAGGCGAGGGCATGCCCTGCTGGACCTTCGGCCTGGGCAAACCGGACTTCAAAGGCTTCGGCATTCGTGAAGAGAACGGCGAGAAGTACCTGGCGTTCGAATTCCAGAACCTGATGCCGGTACGCGAACTGAAAATCCGTGGCGCACACAACCAGTCCAATGCCCTGGCGGCCTTGGCGCTCGGTCACGCGGTTGGCCTGCCGTTCGACGCCATGCTCGCGAGCCTGCGCACCTTTGCCGGGCTTGAGCATCGCTGCCAGTGGGTGCGCGACCTCAATGACGTCAGCTATTACAACGACTCCAAAGCCACCAATGTCGGTGCAGCCCTGGCGGCCATCGAAGGCCTGGGGGCCGATATCGACGGCAAGCTGGTGCTGATCGCCGGTGGTGATGGCAAGGGTGCCGACTTCAAGGACCTTAAAGCGCCAGTGGCCGCCCATTGCCGCGCCGTGGTGCTGATGGGCCGCGATTCGGACCTGATCGCCGCCGCCCTCGGTGACGCTGTACCGCAAGTACGCGCAGCTTCCCTGAACGACGCCATTGCCCAGTGCAAAGCCCTGGCCCAGCCTGGCGATGCGGTGTTGCTGTCGCCCGCCTGCGCCAGCTTCGACATGTTCAAGAACTATGAAGAGCGCGGCCAACTGTTCGCCCGCGCCGTGGAGGCTTTGGCATGAGCCTCAACCTGAGAAACATCATCAAGCCATACCCGTCGCCGATCATTACCGGGCGCGGCATTGACCTTGATTTCCCAATGCTCGCCGGTTGCCTGGCGCTGCTCGGCCTGGGCCTGGTGATGATCACTTCAGCGTCCTCCGAAGTGGCCGCCGTGCAGTCGGGCAACACGCTGTACATGATGATCCGCCACCTGGTGTACCTGGTGATCGGCCTGGGCGCCTGCATCGTCACCATGATGATTCCGATTGCCACCTGGCAGCGACTGGGTTGGCTGATGCTGATCGGTGCGTTCGGCTTGCTGGTCATGGTGATCGTCCCGGGCATTGGCCGCGAGGTGAACGGTTCGATGCGCTGGATCGGCTTCGGCGCGTTCAACGTGCAGCCTTCGGAAATTGCCAAGGTGTTCGTGGTGATCTACCTCGCCGGTTACCTGGTGCGCCGTCAGAAAGAAGTACGCGAAAGCTGGATGGGCTTCTTCAAGCCGTTCATCGTGCTGCTGCCCATGGCTGGCCTGCTGCTGATGGAGCCCGACTTCGGCGCCACGGTGGTGATGATGGGCGCCGCCGCCGCGATGCTGTTCCTGGGTGGTGTCGGGCTGTTCCGCTTCACCTTGATGGTGGTGCTGGCCGTCGCGGCGGTGACCATCCTGGTGCAGGCGCAACCCTACCGGATGGCGCGTTTGATCACCTTTACCGACCCCTGGTCCGACCAGTTCGGCTCCGGCTACCAGTTGACCCAGGCGCTGATCGCCTTCGGTCGCGGCGAGTGGCTGGGTGTGGGCCTGGGCAACAGTGTGCAGAAGCAGTTCTACCTGCCGGAAGCCCACACCGACTTCGTGTTCTCGGTATTGGCCGAAGAGTTGGGTGTGGTGGGCTCGCTGTGCACCGTGGCTCTGTTTGTATTCGTCTGTGTGCGCGCCATGTACATCGGCTTGTGGGCCGAGAAGGCCAAGCAGTTCTTCGCCGCCTACGTTGCCTATGGGTTGGCCTTCCTGTGGATCGGCCAGTTCCTGATCAACATCGGCGTGAACGTCGGCCTGCTGCCGACCAAGGGCCTGACCTTGCCGTTCCTCAGTTATGGCGGCAGTTCGTTGGTGATTTGCTGCGCCTGTCTCGGGTTGTTGCTGCGTATCGAGTGGGAGAGTCGCACCCACCTGGGCAGCGAAGAGATGGAGTTCAGCGAGAGCGACTTCGCCGAGGAGCCGACTCATGGGCGCTAACGTGCTGATCATGGCGGGCGGTACCGGGGGGCATGTGTTCCCGGCCCTGGCCTGCGCCCGTGAATTCCAGAACCGTGGCTACACCGTGCACTGGCTGGGTACGCCTCGTGGCATCGAAAACGAATTGGTGCCCAATGCCGGTTTGCCGCTGCATTTGATCAACG
This sequence comes from Pseudomonas sp. GW821-FHT07B01, assembly GCF_059419065.1. Lineage (NCBI taxonomy): Bacteria > Pseudomonadati > Pseudomonadota > Gammaproteobacteria > Pseudomonadales > Pseudomonadaceae > Pseudomonas > Pseudomonas sp. GW821-FHT07B01. The sequence continues at coordinate 178,501 of NZ_JBWKRA010000010.1, forward strand.
TCACCGGGTTGCGCGGCAAGAGCAAGTTGTCATTGCTCAAGGCGCCGTTCGTGTTGCTCAAGGCGGTCATGCAGGCGCGCAAGATCATTCGCGAGTTGAAGCCGGTGTGTGTGCTTGGCTTTGGTGGTTATGTGACCGGCCCTGGTGGCGTTGCGGCGAAACTCGCGGGCGTGCCGGTGATCGTCCATGAACAGAACGCCGTCGCCGGTACCGCCAACCGCCTGCTGGTGCCATTGGCCGCGCGGGTGTGTGAAGCCTTTCCGAAAACCTTCGCCGCCTCCGACAAGCTTCGCACCACCGGTAACCCGGTGCGTACCGAACTGTTCATGGCCATTGCGCGTGACGCGCTGGCGGGGCGCAAGGCTCACCTGCTGATCCTGGGCGGAAGCCTGGGTGCCGAGCCACTGAATAAATTGCTGCCTGAAGCCGTTGCGCAACTTCCTGAGGATGTGCGCCCGGAGATCTTCCACCAGGCCGGCAAGAACCACGATGAAGTCACCGCCGCGCGTTATCGCGAGGCCGGTGTAGAGGCCAATGTACAGCCCTTCATCAAAGACATGGCCCAAGCCTATGGCTGGGCCGACCTGGTGGTCTGCCGTGCTGGTGCGCTGACCGTCAGTGAACTGGCGGCCGCCGGTCTGCCGTCCTTGCTGGTGCCTTTGCCCCATGCCATCGACGATCACCAGACCCGTAACGCCGAATATTTGGCCGGGGAGGGCGCTGCCTTCCTGCTGCCGCAAAGAACGACTGGCGCCGCCGATTTGGCCGCACGCCTGACCGAGGTTTTGATGCAACCGGAACGACTCAACAGCATGGCGAGCACCGCAAGCCGCCTGGCCAAACCTGACGCAACCCGCACCGTGGTCGATATCTGCCTGGAGGTGGCCCATGGTTGAGAATCAGAAAGCCATGCCGCAACCCGAGATGCGCCGTATCCGTCGTATTCACTTCGTCGGTATCGGTGGCGTGGGCATGTGCGGGATTGCCGAAGTGTTGCTGAACCTGGGCTACCAGGTGTCCGGCTCGGACTTGAAAGAGTCGCCGGTCACCGAGCGCCTGAAGTCCTTTGGCGCACAGATCTTCATCGGCCACCGTGCCGAGAACGCCGCCGAGGCTGACGTGCTGGTGGTGTCCAGCGCCGTGAACACGTCCAACCCGGAAGTGGCCACCGCCCTTGAGCGCCGTATCCCTGTGGTACCGCGTGCCGAGATGCTCGCCGAGCTGATGCGCTATCGCCACGGCATCGCCGTCGCCGGTACCCATGGCAAGACCACCACCACCAGCCTGATCGCCTCGGTGTTCGCCGCCGGTGGCCTGGACCCGACCTTCGTCATCGGTGGCCGCCTGAATGCAGCTGGCACCAATGCCCAACTGGGTACCAGCCGCTACCTGATCGCCGAAGCCGATGAAAGTGACGCGAGCTTCCTGCACCTGCAACCGCTGGTTGCCGTCGTCACCAACATCGACGAAGACCACATGGCGACCTACGATGGCGACTTCAACAAGTTGAAGAAAACCTTCGTCGACTTCCTGCACAACCTGCCGTTCTACGGGTTGGCGGTGGTGTGCCTGGACGACCCGGTGGTGCGTGAAATCCTGCCCCAGGTCAAACGCCCTACCGTGACCTACGGCTTCAGCGAAGACGCCGACGTGCGCGCAATCAATGTGCGCCAGGAAGGCATGCAAACCTTCTTCACCGTGCTGCGCCCCGATCGCGAGCCGCTGGACGTGTCGGTGAACATGCCGGGCAACCACAACGTGCTGAACTCTTTGGCGACCATCTGCATTGCCACCGATGAAGGCGTCAGCGATGAAGCCATCGTCGAGGGCCTGTCGCGCTTTGCCGGTGTGGGCCGTCGCTTCCAGGTCTACGGCCAACTGCCGGTTGAAGGTGGTGACGTGATGCTGGTGGACGACTACGGCCACCACCCGACCGAAGTTGCGGCCGTTATCAAGGCCGTGCGCGGCGGCTGGCCGGAGCGCCGGCTGGTGATGGTGTACCAGCCGCACCGCTACAGCCGCACCCGCGACCTGTACGACGATTTCGTCAATGTACTGGCCGATGCCAACGTGCTGCTGCTGATGGAAGTCTACCCGGCCGGTGAAGAACCGATCCCGGGCGCTGACAGCCGCAAGCTGTGCAACAGCATCCGCCAGCGCGGCCAGTTGGACCCGATCTACATCGAGCGTGGCGTGGACCTGGCGCCTATCGTCAAGCCGCTGCTGCGTGCCGGTGACATCCTGCTGTGCCAGGGCGCCGGTGATATCGGTGGCCTTGCGCCCAAATTGCTGGCGAGCCCGCTGTTTGCAGCCGCCAAGGGGAAGTCGAAATGACCACTGATTACGGCTCCCTGTTTTCCACCCTTGCGCCTGCCGACTTCGGTCGCGTGGCCGTGTTGTTCGGCGGCAAGAGCGCCGAGCGCGAAGTGTCGCTCAAGTCCGGCAATGCGGTGCTTGAGGCGCTGCAAAGTGCTGGCGTGAATGCCTTCGGTATCGATGTGGGCGATGACTTCCTTGCCCGCCTGCAGGCCGAGAAGATCGACCGTGCCTTTCTAATTCTTCACGGCCGCGGCGGTGAAGACGGCAGCATGCAGGGCCTGCTCGAATGCGCCGGCATCCCTTACACCGGCAGCGGCATCCTCGCGTCGGCCTTGGCGATGGACAAGTTGCGCACCAAGCAGGTGTGGCACAGCCTGGGCATTCCGACCCCACGTCACGCCGTACTGTGCAGTGAAGACGATTGTATTTCTGCGGCCAAGGAACTGGGCCTGCCTTTGATCGTCAAACCAGCCCATGAAGGCTCCAGTATCGGCATGGCCAAAGTGAACTCGGCCGCCGAATTGATCGACGCATGGAAAGCGGCAAGTACCTACGATTCGCAAGTGTTGGTGGAACAGTGGATTTCCGGTCCCGAGTACACCATCGCCACCCTGCGTGGCCAGGTATTGCCGCCCATCGCTTTGGGCACGCCCCACACCTTTTATGACTACGACGCCAAGTACCTGGCTTCCGATACTCAGTACCGGATCCCGTGTGGGCTCGAAGCAACCAAGGAACAGGAATTGATGGACCTCACGGCGAAAGCCTGTGAGGCGCTGGGTATCGCCGGTTGGGCGCGGGCAGACGTGATGCAGGATGACCAAGGGAATTTCTGGTTCCTTGAAGTCAACACCGCACCGGGCATGACCGACCACAGCCTGGTTCCCATGGCAGCCCGTGCCGCCGGTCTGGATTTCCAGCAGTTAGTGCTGGCGATCCTGGCCGACAGCATTGAGCCAAGAGGCTAAACACATGAACGGCGCATCGCTTCGTCATCAGCCCCCACAAGCACCGAGCCGCAAGCCGGTGCCACGGGGAGCAAGCCGAATGGTGGCTAAAGAGCCGATGTCGGCGCGCCTGCCAAAAGCCAACTTTGGTTTTATCAAGGCGCTGTTCTGGCCGGTGCTGCTGGTGGTGCTGGGCTTTGGCACGTACGAAGGCGCGCAGCGTCTGTTGCCGTATGCCGACCGGCCGATCACCAAGATCAGCGTGCAGGGCGACTTGAGCTACATCAGCCAGCAAGCGGTACAGCAGCGCATCGGCCCATACCTGGCGGCGAGCTTCTTTACCATCGACCTGGCTGGCATGCGCTCGGAGCTGGAGCAGATGCCGTGGATCGCCCACGCCGAAGTTCGCCGGGTATGGCCGGACCAGGTCACGATCCGCCTGGAAGAACAACTGCCCGTGGCCCGTTGGGGCGATGAAGCGCTGTTGAACAACCAGGGCCAGGCGTTCACTCCGCGTGAGCTGGCCAACTATGAACACCTGCCGCAGCTGTTCGGGCCGCAGCGGGCGCAGCAGCAAGTGATGCAGCAGTACCAGGCCTTGAGCCAGATGCTGCGGCCACTGGGCTTCTCCATTGCACGCCTGGAATTGCGTGAGCGGGGCAGCTGGTTTTTGACGACCGGGGCAGGCAGTTCCGGCCCGGGCATCGAGTTGTTGCTGGGACGCGACCGCTTGGTGGAAAAGATGCGCCGCTTTATTGCCATCTATGAAAAAACCTTGAAAGAACAGATTACGAACATTGCGAGCGTCGACCTGCGTTACGCCAACGGCCTGGCCGTCGGCTGGCGTACACCGGCTGCGCCCACGGCAGCACAACCCGCTGTCGCGAAGAATTAAGAAGAGGCAGGACCCATGGCAAACGTGCAAAGCGGCAAAATGATCGTCGGTCTCGATATCGGCACCTCCAAGGTGGTGGCGCTGGTGGGCGAGGTCGGGGAAGACGGCGCGATCGAAATCGTCGGTATTGGCACGCATCCGTCCCGGGGCCTGAAGAAGGGCGTGGTGGTGAACATCGAGTCCACCGTGCAGTCGATCCAGCGCGCCATCGAAGAAGCGCAGCTGATGGCCGGTTGCCGGATTCACTCGGCGTTCGTCGGCGTGGCAGGCAACCACATCCGCAGCCTGAACTCCCACGGCATCGTGGCGATCCGCGACCGTGAAGTCAGCTCGGCCGACCTTGAGCGCGTCCTCGACGCTGCCCAGGCCGTGGCGATCCCGGCGGACCAGCGCGTGCTGCACACCCTGCCGCAGGACTACGTGATCGACAACCAGGAAGGCGTGCGCGAGCCCCTGGGCATGTCGGGCGTTCGCCTGGAAGCCAAGGTCCACGTAGTGACCTGCGCCGTCAACGCCGCACAGAACATTGAAAAATGCGTGCGTCGCTGCGGCCTGGAAATCGACGACATCATTCTCGAGCAGTTGGCCTCGGCCTACTCGGTCCTGACTGACGACGAAAAAGAGCTGGGCGTGTGCCTGGTGGACATTGGCGGCGGCACCACCGACATCGCGATCTTCACCGAGGGTGCGATCCGTCACACCGCCGTGATCCCGATTGCTGGCGACCAGGTCACCAACGACATCGCCATGGCGTTGCGCACACCGACCCAGTACGCCGAAGAAATCAAGATCCGCTACGCCTGCGCCCTGGCCAAGCTGGCCGGTGCCGGTGAGACCATCAAGGTGCCAAGCGTGGGTGATCGTCCACCCCGCGAGCTGTCGCGCCAGGCCCTGGCCGAAGTGGTCGAGCCACGCTACGACGAACTGTTCACCCTGATCCAGGCTGAACTGCGCCGCAGCGGCTACGAAGATTTGATCCCGGCCGGCATCGTGCTGACCGGTGGCACCTCGAAGATGGAAGGCGCGGTCGAATTGGCCGAGGAAATCTTCCACATGCCGGTGCGCCTGGGCGTGCCCCATGGCGTGAAGGGCTTGGGCGACGTGGTGCGTAACCCGATTTATTCCACCGGTGTGGGCTTGCTGTTGTACGGGCTGCAAAAGCAGACCGACGGCATTTCCCTGTCGGGCCCGAGCATCCGTGACAGCTACCGCAGCGACGACGAGGCGAAAGCGCCGTTGTTCGAGCGGCTGCAGGCTTGGGTAAAAGGCAATTTCTAAAGATTTACCGCGACACCGCAACACCCGCAATAAGCAGTAGGCGAAAAAACTAGAGAAAATGAAAGGAGAGGGAACATGTTCGAACTCGTAGACAACATCCCCGCTAGCCCGGTTATCAAAGTAATCGGTGTCGGCGGTGGCGGCGGCAACGCTGTCAACCACATGGTCAAGAGCAACATTGAAGGCGTTGAGTTCATCTGCGCCAACACTGATGCCCAGGCGCTCAAAAGCATCGGCGCCCGGACCATCCTGCAATTGGGCACCGCGGTGACCAAAGGCCTCGGCGCTGGCGCCAATCCGGAAGTCGGCCGTCAAGCCGCCCTGGAAGACCGCGAGCGTATTGCCGAAGTGCTGCAAGGCACCAACATGGTGTTCATCACCACCGGCATGGGCGGCGGTACCGGTACCGGTGCTGCACCGATCATTGCCGAAGTGGCCAAGGAAATGGGGATTCTGACCGTTGCTGTCGTGACGCGTCCGTTCCCGTTCGAAGGCCGCAAGCGCATGCAGATCGCCGACGAAGGTATCCGTCTGCTGTCTGAAAGCGTCGACTCGTTGATCACCATCCCCAACGAGAAACTGCTGACCATCCTGGGCAAGGACGCAAGCCTGCTGTCTGCGTTCGCCAAGGCTGACGATGTACTGGCCGGTGCCGTTCGCGGTATCTCCGACATCATCAAGCGTCCGGGCATGATCAACGTCGACTTTGCCGACGTTCGTACGGTCATGAGCGAAATGGGCATGGCGATGATGGGCACTGGCTGCGCCAGCGGTCCGAACCGTGCACGCGAGGCCACCGAAGCGGCCATCCGCAACCCGTTGCTCGAAGACGTGAACCTGCAAGGCGCACGCGGCATCCTGGTGAACATCACCGCCGGTCCCGACCTGTCCCTGGGTGAGTACTCCGACGTGGGTAGCATCATCGAAGCCTTCGCGTCCGAGCACGCCATGGTCAAGGTGGGTACCGTTATCGATCCGGACATGCGCGACGAACTGCATGTAACCGTGGTTGCGACCGGCCTGGGTGCGAAAATCGAGAAGCCTGTAAAGGTCATCGACAACACCCTGCACACTAGCCAGGCCAGCCAGGCAACTGCTGCCCCAGCCCCTGCTCGCCAGGAACTGCCGTCGGTGAACTACCGTGACCTGGACCGTCCGACCGTGATGCGCAACCAGGCTCAGGCCGGTGCTGCGGCGTCCCGTAGCCCGAATCCGCAAGATGACCTGGACTACCTGGACATCCCGGCATTCCTGCGTCGTCAGGCCGATTAATGGAATGTATCAGGGCTATGAAGGTGATTGGTGTTCAGCAAAGGTCTGGTCTGTTATTATCGCCAGCCTTTGTTGATACCAGTTCGCAATTTGCGCTGAAGCGGTCCAAGCCATGATTAAACAACGCACCCTGAAGAATATTATCCGTGCCACAGGTGTAGGTCTGCACTCCGGGGAGAAGGTATACCTGACCCTCAAGCCCGCACCTGTCGACACCGGCATCGTGTTTGTTCGTGCCGACCTGGACCCTGTGGTGCAGATTCCTGCTCGCGCGGAAAACGTTGGCGAAACCACGATGTCGACCACTCTGGTCAACGGTGACGTCAAAGTGGACACGGTGGAGCACTTGCTCTCGGCCATGGCTGGCCTGGGCATCGATAACGCCTACGTCGAGCTCTCCGCGTCCGAAGTCCCGATCATGGATGGCAGCGCTGGACCCTTCGTATTCTTGATTCAATCTGCCGGCCTGGAAGAACAGGACGCAGCCAAGAAGTTCATTCGCATTCTGCGGGAAGTGACAGTAGAAGACGGCGACAAGCGCGCCACCTTCGTCCCGTTCGAAGGCTTTAAAGTGAGCTTTGAGATCGATTTCGATCACCCGGTATTCCGTGACCGCACCCAAAGTGCAAGCGTGGATTTTTCCAGCACTTCGTTTGTAAAAGAAGTCAGCCGCGCCCGTACCTTTGGTTTCATGAGTGACATCGAGTACCTGCGCAAGCACAACCTCGCACTCGGCGGCAGCGTGGAAAACGCCATTGTGGTCGACGCGGATGGTGTACTGAACGAAGACGGCCTTCGCTACGAAGACGAATTCGTGAAGCACAAGATCCTCGATGCAATCGGTGACCTCTACCTGCTGGGCAATAGCCTGATAGGCGAGTTCAAAGGCTTCAAGTCGGGCCACGCCCTTAACAACCAGCTGCTGCGCAAGTTGATTGAGCAGACAGACGCTTGGGAAGTCGTGACCTTCGAAGATGCCAGCACCGCACCGATCTCTTACATGCGTCCCGTTGCGGCGGTGTAAGTAACAACTCTCTTTCTTTAGTTTTGAAAGGCTGCCTTCGGGTGGCCTTTTTTTATGCCTGACGAATATCCAAATGTGGGAGCTGGCTTGCCTGCGATAGCGGCCTGCCAGTTAGCTTATAGGTAGCTGACCCACCGCCATCGCAGCATAGGTATCTACATAACTCTGTTAGCTCAACGGTAATCACGATGCGAAGCGAGCCGCTCTTGATCTTGATCTGCTTTTGATCTTAGGCGCCCCGTTAAACCACGCTGGCCGGAATTCGACAGGGATTTGGGGGGTAAACCGGCAGGGATGCCGGTTTAGCCGCCCCGCGCCATGGATGGCGCGTGGCGGCGGCCCCCCAAATCACTGGCGGATTACGGGCACACCGAGCCTAAGCGAGGTGCCGAGTGGTGGGGCAAGAGCGCTTTGCTTACTTTCGCGCTTTTCGAAAGTGAGCCGCCGTCAGGGCGGAACCCTAAGTAGCCGTTACCGCAGGAATGGATATGCTCTCGGTATAACTGCGTCGCCTGTTAGGCCGCCTTCGCGAGCAAGCCCGCTCCCACAGTTTGATTGCGGGGTGCCAAGTAGATAGGCGTCGGCTGGCAGGCCGCCATCGCAGGCAAGCCAGCTCCCACAGTTGGATTGCGGGGTGTCTGGTAGATGAGCATCGGCTGTCGGGCCGTTGCGGGAGCAAGCTCCCCCGCCACAAAGAAACTTGCTTGGCTTCCCGCCTGTCATTCAGGCAGGACGTGACATCACCGCCAAGCGCACGGCCAACGCCGTCAGCACCGCTGCCAAGCCCCACTTCTGCAGCCAAGCGCTTTTGGTGCGTTTGGCGAAGAAACGACTGAGCGCCCCGCCAAACAGGCCCAATAGCATGTGAAACACGCTCGCGATCAACGTCAGCACGCCGCCCAGCACCATCAGTTGCAAGGCAATGGCCCCCGCCTCGGGCCGCACAAACTGTGGCAGGAACACCATGAAAAACAATAACGCCTTGGGGTTGAGCAAACTGTTGAACATGGCCTGCAGAAACACCCGGCCCAACACCACGCGGCCGACGTCAGCGGTGTCCAGACGGGGGCGTTTTTGCAAAGTTTTGAAAGCCAGCCACAGCAGGTAAATCACGCCCGCATAACGGATCAGGTCGAATGCCGGCGGCCAACTGGCAACCAACGCCGTCACCCCCATGGCGGTCAATGCCGTCAGCAATAGGTCGGCCACGCCAATGCCCAGGGCCGAAGCAACGCCGCCGCGCCAGCCATGGGCGACACCCTGGCTGATGACAAACGCCATGTTCGGCCCCGGTGACAGCAGCAACAGCAACACAGCGCCGGAAAAAACACCAAGTGTGACGAGGCTGATCATGGTTGAACCGTCCGCTGGGAAAAAATCCAGATTAATCGGCGCTTGCAGGCCCTACAAAAAATTGTGCTGGATACATTGCTCACGCAGCGAACCCAGTGATTGCTGAATGCCACGACCAACGTCTAGAATGCGAAACATTATCAATTAAGCCTGCTGCGCCAGGATGACCATGTCGAGCGATCACCCACTGGACCCTGCTGCCATCGGCCAGCTATACCAAGCCCACCATTCCTGGCTGCGAGGCTGGCTGAGCCGGCGCACGGGCTGCCAAGAGCGCGCGGCTGACCTCGCGCAGGACACCTTCGTGCGCCTGCTCAACGCGCGCCAGCAACAGACTTTGCAGCAGCCGCGCGCGTATCTGAGCAGCATCGCGCGCAGCTTGATGATCGACCAATACCGGCGCCGCGAACTGGAACGCGCCTACCTGGAGAGCCTGGCGCACTTCCCGCAAGTAGAGGTGCCGAGCGAAGAAACAAAGCGGCTGATCCTCGACAGCCTGGAGCGCATTGACCGTTTGCTCGACCAGCTCAAGCCGAGGGTGCGCGAGGCGTTCCTGTTGGCCCAATTGGACGGCCTGACCTGCCCGCAGATCGCCTTGCGCCTGGGCGTGTCCAAGGCCACGGTGGAACGCGACCTGTCCAAGGCGCTGCACGCCTGTTACCGGTTGCGCTATGCCGACTCCTGACTCGCACCTGGTCGACCAGGCCATCCAATGGATGATCAAGCTGCGCTACAACACCGCCGACGACGCCAGCACCGCGGCCTTTGACCAGTGGCTGCACACCAGCGAGGCGCATCAACAGGCCTGGCAACGGGTCGCCACCCTGAATGACGATTTCAACCACTTGCCAGCGCATGTCAGTCGCCATGCACTCGACGGCGCACGCCAGCACATCAGCCGTCGTGAAAGCCTGAAACTGCTCGGGCTGTTTGCCGGCGCCGCAGGTTTAGCCTGGCTGGGCCGCGACTACACGCCCCTGCCTGCCTTGATGGCGGACTACCGCACCGCCACTGGCGAGCGGCGCTGGGTAACATTGGAGGATGGCAGCAAAGTCCAGCTCAACAGCGCCAGTGCCGTCGACATTACCTCCAGCGCCGAACAACGGCTGGTGAACCTGCGCCAGGGTGAAATATTGATCAATACCGGCGCCGACCACCGCCCGCTGTGGGTGCATACCCGCGACGGTTACCTGCGCGCCGTCGGCACGCGCTTGCTGGTGCGCGAAGAACCCCAAGGTACCCTGCTGGCCGTGCAACAGGGTGCGGTAGCGGTGTTTGCCGATCGCCATGACGGCGCCGCACGCCAGGTGATCAAGCCAGGCGAACAGGTGATGTTCAACCGTAGCGGCATTCGCCCTTCCCCCAATAACGGCCTGGACCCCTGGGCCTGGAGTGACGGCGTGATCAGCGCCCACAACATGCGCCTGGACGACTTCCTGGCCGAGCTGGGCCGCTATCGCAATGGGTTGGTGCGTTGCAGCGAAGCCGTGGCAGGGCTGCGGGTGTCGGGCACTTACCAACTGGAGGACACCGACCAGGTGCTCAAGTTGGTCACTCAATCGCTGGCGATCGATGTGACCTACCGCAGCCGCTACTGGGTAACCGTCTCCGCTCGGGTGTGACCGGCCAAAAATAAATGAGGTGAATTCTCATTGCCATTCGACCTGTAAGGAAGGGCCGATCAACAGGCCGGTTTGTCCACTTCCTTCAGGAGCATCCCGCGGTCATGCAAGCGTTCCCCTCCAAACGTTCTCCACTCAAACACGCGGTGCAGGCTGCCCTCCTTGGCGCCTGCCTGGGCGGCGGCGTCTTGCCGCTCGCCGTGATGGCCGACTCCGCTAGCGCTGATACCCAGGTTCGCGCATGGGCGATCGCCCCCGGCTCCCTTACCTCGGTACTGGATCAATTTGCCCGTCAGGCCGGCATCAGCTTGTCCTACGATGCCACCAGCGTTGCCGGTAAAACCAGCACGGGCCTGAGCGGCAACTTCGATCGAGAACAGGCCTTGGGCCAGTTACTGCGCGGCCAGGGCCTGCAAGCCCAGCGCCAAGGCAATGATATCTGGCTGCTGTTGCCGCAAATGGTCGACACCGGTGCCCTGAACCTGAGCGCGACCACGGTGACCGGCCAACGCCTGGGGGCCCTGACCGAAGGCACCGGTTCCTACACTACCGGCGCGGTCACCATCGGCAAAGGCCAACACAGCCTGCGGGAAACGCCACAGTCAGTTAGCGTGATGACCCGCCAATTGATGGACGATCAGAATGTCACCACCATCGACGATGTGATGGAACGTACACCGGGGATCACCACCTACGAGTCGCCCATGGGCGGCAAGTATTTCTATTCCCGTGGATTCAAGATGCTTGGCCAGTACCAGTACGACGGCGTACCGCTGGACATGGGCAAGGACTATGTGCAGGCGGACAGTTTCAGCGCCAACATGGCGATCTATGATCGCGTGGAAGTACTTAAAGGCGCAGCCGGCATGCTCAAGGGGGCCGGCACGGCCAGCGGTGCGGTGAACTTCGTGCGCAAGCGGCCACAGGCCACCCCGACCTCAAGCCTGATGCTGTCCGCCGGCACCTGGGACAACTACCGCGCCGACGTCGATACCGGTGGCCCGCTCAATGACAGCGGCACCGTGCGCGGCCGCGCGGCGTTCAGCCAACAGGATCGCGGCTCCTACATGGACATTTCCAAGCGCCAGGACCAGGCCTTCTATACCGCACTGGACGTCGACCTGAGCCCCGACACAACCCTGGGCGTGGGAGCCAGCTACGAAGACGTCGACGCCAGCCCCTGTTGGGGTGGCTTGCCGCGCTATAGCGATGGCAAGAGCGCCAGGTTAAGCCGTTCCACCTGCCTGGGCCAATCCTGGAACGACTGGCAAAGCCGACGCACGACGTTCTTCGCTGACCTCACCCATCACTTCAATGACGACTGGCAAATCAAAGTCGCCGCTGTGCACAGCCGCAACCTGCAAGACACCAAGTACGCCGCCAGCGAAGGTACCATCGCCTATGGCGCCCCAAGCCCCACCGCCAACTCCTACGCAGCATTGATGGACTATGAGCACAAGGACTTCGGCCTCGACGCTTACGTCGATGGCAAGTTCCAAGCCTTTGGGCTGGAACACGAACTGATCCTTGGGGCCAACGGCAGCCGAGGCACCCAGGATGACGTATTCGCGATCCAGAACCTGCCCACGCGCCAGAGCATTTATCAGCCCGACCACCACTTCCCCGAACCGGCCAATGACACCTTCTGGCCAAACATGTACCGCGGTGGCACGGTCAAGGAAACCGCTACCCAGTATGGTACTTACGCCACCTTGCGCCTGCGCCTGGCCGAGCCCTTGATGTTGATCGTGGGCAGCCGTGTGAGCTGGTACGAAAACCGCCGGCAGTCCAACACCCTGGGTTGGGGCGAGTGGAGCGTGCAAGATGCGCGCACCAAGGAATCCGGTGAAGTCACGCCGTTTGCCGCTCTGATCTACGACCTCGACGAGCACCTTTCCCTGTACGCCAGCTACGCCGATATCTTCCAGCCGCAGAGCTCTTATGCCACCGCCGACGGCGCGGCACTCAAGCCCAAGATGGGGGACAACTACGAGCTGGGTATCAAGGGCGAATGGTTCGACGGGCGTCTCAACAGTTCCGTAGCGTTGTTCCGGGCCACAGAGAAAAACGGCGCCGAGACTGACTTCCTGAGTTTCTGCCCAACTTCGTCCGATGGCTACTGCTATACCGACACTGCCAAGGTCCGCGCCCAGGGCGTCGAAGCCGAAGTCAGCGGCCAGTTGCTCGAACGTCTGCAAGTCTCGGGGGGCTACACCTACACTCAGACCAAATCGCTGAAAAACATTGATACCGCTATCGAAGGAGGCGCGTCCAACACCTATGTACCCCGCCACATGTTGCGCATGTGGGGCGATTACCAACTGGATGGCGCGCTGTCCAAATGGAGCGTGGGTACGGGGGTCAATGCCCAGAGCGGCAACTATCGCATGCAGCAGGGCCTCAAGCTCGAACAGGCCGGCTATACGGTTTGGGATGCACGATTGGCCTACCGCGTAGATGACACCTGGACCGTCGCCCTTAACGCCAAGAACCTCTTCGACAAAAACTATTACCAAACCGTCGGCACAGCCTCATGGGGCAATTTTTATGGCGAACCGCGTAATTTAACGGTCAGTCTGAAAGGCACCTTTTAACCCGCTCAATCCTCTTGAGGGCACGCGCCTGGTGCGTTGCGCCCTCTTTTCCCACGCCTCCCCGGGACCCGTCAAAAAAGTGTTTCCTGACAAACAGGAAAATTCACACTTTTGTTCCTACACTCAAAATCACACCCCGAGACCGGGTCCTCTTGCACAAGGAATGTCAACAAAATGACACAAGAAGGAACATTTAAAGTGTCTATGATATCATCGCTGAAACAAGGTCAAATTATTGACTGAAAGAGAAAAGGAAGTCCTCCTGTAGTAGCCACTGCCCTTGCAAAATTCTTTCATTTGGAGCGATCCATCCGAAGGAAGGGATGCGTTTTACCCAGCGTAGTCCGCTGCCGTCTGGTTCAGACGACCGAATAGAACGCCTGGTGTGCAATGAGGGATGTTTGTATGCGAGAGAAGTCGTCAGTTGTCAGCTTGTTTTTGACCCGAGCAGGGTTTGTCGAGTTTTTTGTGGTTTTCGTCAAGCTGGTCCACGGTCTGACGGCCATTTTCCCACCGCTGGTCCTGGCGCTTTTCCTCGACCCGATGGACCCTGAAATGCGTTCGCACTTTCTGGGCTTGCTGCTGTTTTTTGCGGTATTGACCATCATTCTGTTCCAGGCCCTGGGCATTTATTCCGAGGAACTGTTCAGTAATCGCTTGCGCCTGCGCACCAATATCGTGGCCTGGTCGTCCGCATTCTGCATCCTGTTGTTCATGTACCAGATCCTGCAGGTATTTCCGCAATTGAACCCGCGCAACCTGGTGGTGTGGTATATCGCCAGCTTGACGATGTTCTGTGCCGAACGCCTGGTGATGCTACGCCTGTACCGCAAACTCATGCGCAAGGGCAAATACCTGCAACGCACAGTGATCCTGGGTTTCACAGACACCGCCGTGCATGTCGCCGACCACTTGCAACGCAACGGCGACATTCGCTCCGGGCTTATCGGCTTTATCGACGACCGCACCGAGCGTATTCCCAAGGAGCTGAGCAGCCTGCCGCTGTTGGGCAATACCCGCGACCTGGAAAAACTGATCCGCGCCGAACAGGTCAACCAAGTGATGATCTGCCTGCCCTGGGCTGCCGAGCAACGCATTCACGGGCTGGTCAATCGCCTGCGGCAAATGTCGGTGAACGTGATGCTGGTGCCCGACATGGCTGCCCTGCGCTACGGCCATAGCCGGATCACAGACGTGGGCGGCATCCTGATGTTCAATACCTCGCAGTTGCCGCTGCGCGGTTGGTCGCCGTTTATCAAGCGTTGCGAAGACCTGCTCCTGGCGAGCATCACCCTGGTGCTGGTGTCACCGGTGATGCTGGTCACGGCCATTGCGATCAAGCTCGACTCCAAGGGCCCGGTGCTGTTTCGCCAGAACCGCTACGGCTATAACGACAACGAAATTCGCGTGTTCAAGTTCCGCTCGATGTACACCGACCAGAGCGACTTTACCGCCGAACGCCAGACCACTCGTGAAGACCCGCGCATTACCCGGGTTGGCCGCATCATCCGCAAGACCAGCATCGATGAGCTGCCGCAGTTGTTCAACGTACTGCAGGGCAACATGTCGATGGTCGGCCCGCGCCCTCATGCCACCGCCACCAAAGCCGCCGGTATTCCGTTCGAAGTGGCTGTGAGCGAATACAGCTCGCGCCACCGGGTCAAGCCCGGCATCACCGGTTGGGCGCAGATCAACGGCTACCGGGGTGAAACCGACACCCTGTTCAAAATCCAGAAACGCGTCGAATACGACCTGGAGTACATCTCCAAATGGTCCGTGTGGTTCGATTTGTACATCGTCTTCATGACGGTCCCAGCCGTCCTTTCCACCAAGGAAGTCTATTGATGAATACACTCAACGGATTAATCCCCTGCATTATTTCCGGTGGGTCAGGCACGCGGCTGTGGCCGGTGTCCCGGCAGAACATGCCCAAGCCATTCATGCGTATGCGGGACGGCCAGAGCCTGCTGCAGAAAACCTTTCAACGTGCCGCGCGCCTGCCCGGCGTGGAAAGTGTGCTGACCGTCACTAATCGCGACTTGCTGTTTCGCACCCTGGATGACTACCGCGGGGTCAACCAGGCCAGGCTGCCTCTGGACCTGTTGCTGGAGCCGTTCGGTCGCAATACCGCAGCGGCCATTGCGGTGGCGGCACTGCACGTGCAGGAGCATTTCGGTGGCGACGCCCAGTTGTTGGTGATGCCAGCCGACCATCTGGTGCTGAATGAAACCGCGTTCGCCGACGCCGTGACCCAGGCACGCGAGTTGGCCGAAGCCGGCTACCTGGTGACCTTCGGCATTCAACCCGATCACCCGGAAACAGGCTTCGGCTACATCGAAAAAGGTGAAGCCCTGAGCCTGGGTAACCGGGTCAAGCGTTTCGTCGAAAAACCCGACCTGGCCACGGCCCAAGCCTATCTCGACGGCGGCAAGCACTTGTGGAATGCCGGCATGTTCTGCTTCAAGGCCAGTACTCTGGTGGACGAGCTGGCGACCCATGCTCCCGACGTACTGGGGGCCGCTCGTGCAGCCCTCGAGCAGAGCCAGCACCTGCAAAACAGCACCTCGCGCCAGCGTGAACTGGGCAGCGAGGCCTTCGGCACCGCGCCGGACCTTTCCATCGACGTGGCGTTGATGGAAAAGTCCGCGCAAGTGGCCGTGGTGCCGTGCGACATCGGCTGGAGCGACATCGGTTCCTGGGAAGCCCTGCGCCAGCTCACGCCCAGCGATGCCCAGGGCAACCAGGTCAATGGCGAAGCCATCTTGCATGACGTGCACAACTGCTATATCGACTCGCCCAAACGCGTACTCGGTGCGGTTGGCGTGCGAGACCTGATCATCGTCGATACCCCCGATGCCCTGCTGATCGCCGACGCCAATCGCAGCCAGGACGTGCGCTACATCGCCGCCGAGCTCAAGCGCCAGAACCATCCGGCGTTCAGCCTGCACCGCACCGTCACACGGCCGTGGGGAACCTACACCGTGCTGGAGGAAAGCAGCCGGTTCAAGATCAAGCGCATCGTGGTCAAGCCCCAGGCGTCGCTGTCGCTGCAAATGCATCACCACCGCAGCGAACACTGGGTAGTGGTCAGCGGTGCCGCGCAGATCACCAATGGCGAGCGCGAATTTTTGATCAACGCCAACGAATCGACCTACATCCCGGCAGGGCACAAGCACCGCCTGACTAACCCCGGCATCATCGACCTGGTGATGATCGAAGTGCAGAGCGGCGAATACCTGGGCGAGGACGACATCGTGCGCTTCGATGACATCTATGGGCGCGCGCCCGCAGAGAAGAAATGACATGCGCACCTCGCTGATCATTCCGACCCGCAACGCGTCCAGTCATTTGACGCGGCTGCTGCCCGCGCTGCAGATGCAGACCCGGCAACCGGACGAGATGCTGGTAGTCGACAGCGCGTCCAGCGATGACACCGTGGCGCGCTTTCGCGAATTTGGCGCGCGGGTCGAGGTTATCGACGCACGCGACTTCAACCACGGTGGCACACGGCGCTGGGCCAGTGAACACACGAGCGGTGACGCACTGATCGTGATGACTCAGGACGCGATTCCGGCTGACCCCGAGACCTTCGCCAACCTGCTCGAAGAATTGCAACAAGACCCACTCAACGGCGTGGCCTACGGCCGGCAATTGCCGCACCCAGGTGCTGGCGTGCTGGGAGCCCAGTCACGCCACTTCAATTACCCGGCCCAGAGCCGCACCAAGAGCCTTGCCGACGCTGCGCAGTTGGGGATTAAAACCTGCTTCAGCTCCGACTCGTTTTCAGTCTACCGGCGCAGCGCCCTGCAGGCCGTGGGTGGCTTCCCCGCCGATGTGATCGGCAGTGAGGATGCCTACGTCGCGGCGCGCATGCTGCTTGATGGCTACAAGGTGCGCTACGCCGCCACGGCGCGGGTGTACCACTCCCACGATTACCGACTCATGGATGAGTTTCACCGCTACTTCGACATTGGCGTGTTCTACGGTCGCGAACCGTGGATTCGCCAAGCCTTTGGCGATGCCGGCGGTGAAGGTAAACGCTATGTACAGGCTGAACTCGCAGCGTTGCGCGCAGCCGGTGCATTGCACCGCGTACCCGAAGTACTGGTGCGCAGCGCGTTCAAATTGCTCGGCTATCGGCTGGGCCATCTGGAACGCCGCCTACCCCTCGCCCTAAAGCGGCGCATCAGCATGTTTCCCGGTTATTGGAGGTGAGCATCATGACCTACAGGAAGTCCCCCTTGATGAAAAGAACTATGCTCGTCCTGGCCATGATGGCACTGGCCGCCTGCAATACCCCTGCACGTATCGTCCCCCCCGACGGCAAGACGGTCGAGGACGGCAAGCGCGCCCTCGACCAGCTTGCGCAGCTGCCGCCGGCGGTAGAGCGTATCCGCATCGGCGATCAGTTGCGCATTGTGCGCGATGCCGGTGAGATGCCAACGCTGTCGGCGTTCAACGTCAGCACCATCTATGAGCTGACGCTGTACACCGTGCAAACCGATGGCAAGATCAACTACCCGTTCCTGGGCCCGATCCAGGTAGCGCGTCGTACGCCAGCCGAGGTGGCGAACGAGCTGAGCAACAAGCTTGCGCCGGTGTATCGCGAGCCACGGGTGACGGTGAACATCAACCAGGCACCGGGCAACTCGATCATCGTCGGCGGTGCGGTAAACAACCCGACCACGGTGCCGATCGCCTCGGCCAACACCCTGGAACAAGCCATCGTCGGCGCCGGCGGGGTGAACCCGGCGGGCAACGCCAGCATGGTCGCACTGTTGCGCGAAGACACCCAAGGCACCTACCGCGCTTACTTCCTGGACTTCAGCCAGTACCTCAAGACCGGCCCCAACGGGCGTAAACAAGTGCCGCTGCAGCGGGGAGATGTGGTGTTCGTGCCCAAATCCAACGTGGGCGAGCGCATCCAGGGCGTAGATACCTACTTGAACCAGTTGATCCCATTCACCAAGTCGATCGGGGTTGGCTACAACTACACCCGAACCAGCGGCGGCAGTAACTAAAGGAGCGACATCCCATGATCGAGATCCGTTCTTTTCGCGATCTTCTGCGCCTGTTCTTCATCTTCCGGCACGAGTTCAAGCTGGCGGCCATCGCGGCGCTGGTGATCATTCTGCTGGGGGCCTTTTTACTACCAGCCAAATACGAATCCACCGCACGCTTGCTGGTCAAGCCGGGGCGCGATTCGACGCTGCCCATTGAGATCAGCAACCGCCAGGCGCTGGTCATGCCGAGCACTCAACGCGACCCGATTGTCGATGAGGAACGCCTGCTGACCGGTCGCCCTATCGTGCGGGCGGTGGCCGAGCATTACCTGGAAGTCATCGACAAAATGCCGCCACCGGAAGGCCTCTGGAAGCGCACCAAGTACTACGTCAAAAGTGGTATCGGCGCAGTGTTCGACGGTGTGCGCGTGGTGCTGGAAACCGTGGGCATCATTGAACAGACCACACCCGTGGAGCGCCTGGCCGCCAGCCTGGAGAAAAACTTCGACGTCAGCCACGCGGCCGGTTCCACGGTCATGGACATCAGCTTCAAGTGGAGCGACCCGGAAATCGCCCAGGCGGTGGTCAAAAGCTGGGTCGAGACCTACATCAACGAACGCACCCAGGCCCTGGGACGCAAGAGCCTGTATGCCTTCTATGAAGGCCAGGTAGCCAACAGCGCTACCGAGATCAAGAGCTACAAGGAGCAGATTCTTGCCCACTTGAACCAGATCGGCGCGGCAAGCATCACCGATCGCCTGGAGGATTTGTCCGAGCGCATCAACGTGCTGCGTGGCGAAACCTTCAATACCACGCGCTTGATTGCCTCGTCCGACAGCGCCCTGGAGAGCACCCGCACTCAGCTCAAGACCCAACCCAAGGAAGTGACCACGGTACGCCAGATTGCGCTGAACCCGCAGCAGCAGGACTTGCGTCGCCTGCTCAACCAGAAGTTGCTGGAAAAGGCCGACATGATGCGCACCTACACCGACAATGCGCCGCCGGTCAAAGCCCTGGATGCGTCGATCCGCGCCATGCAGGCCCAGGTCGCAAATGAAAGCAATACCGTGCAAAGCTCGGAAAACCGTGCGCCGAATACTCTGGAGATCCACTTGCAGCGGGTGCTGCTCGATGAGTCCAGCAACAACTCGGCGCTGCGTACACAACTGGTGCAACAGCAGAAACAACTGGTGAACCTCGAGGCGCAACGCAAGGAAGCCCTGGAGATTGAACCGGAGCTGGCGCGCCTGTCCCGTGAACTGAGTGCCACCGAGCGTAACTATGCGCTGTATGTCGATAACCTGGAAAAATCGCGCATCGACCGTGAGTTGGATAACAGCCAGATCAGCAACATCGCGGTGATCGAGGAAGCCACCCTGAACCCTGGCCGAATCTTCCCTAAAACCCTGTTGATGCTGTTGTTGGCGATCCCGTTTTCCATCGTGGTCGGCTTGCTGGTGATCTACCTGTGCTACCTGCTCGACCAGCGCATCCATGACGGCGGCCTGGTGGAACGCAAGTTCGGCCTGCCGCTGTGGACCACCCTGCCGGAACTGGATACCAGTACCGCACAAGGCACCAACGCCTTCAACGCGAGCATCTACCGGCTCTACGGTCTGCTGCAGTTGGACCGTATCACTGAGCGCGGCCTGACCCTCGGGTTGACCTCGGCGCGCCATGGCGAAGGGGTGACGTTTGTAGTGGAACAGTTGCGCCAGTTGCTTCAGGAAAACGGCATTACTGTGCGTGTCGGCGGTGCGGCCCCGGCGGCGCCGGGCGAAGTGGTGCTGCTGGATGCCTCGGCGCTGCTGGACAACCGCGATGCCTTCGTCAATCTGCGTCGCGCCGACCTGATCGCCCTGGTGGTGGAGGCGCAGAAAAGCACGGTCCCGGTGGTGGAGCATGCGCTGTCGATCCTCAATACCGCATTCGGCAAAGTGGACGGCATCATCATCAACCGGCGTAAATTCGAAGTGCCGGCCAAGGTGCTGCAGACCATCGCCAAATATCGGGGGGCGTTCTGATGCGCATCGCCCTGCTCGCGCCTTTGCCGCCGGAAAAAAATGGGATCGCCGACTACGCGAACCATTTCAAGACGGCACTGGAGCAGCTGGGCGTGACGGTGGCGACACCGTTGAGCGGCGTCGAGGGCACCAGCATCGCGATCAAGCAGGCCATGGCTGCATTCGACTGGCAGAGCGTGGACCTGGTCCACGCCGAGCTGGGCGGCGGCCGGCTGGGGGAGTTTCTGGCGTTGCGCGAGTTGCGCAAGGCCTATCCCAACCTGCCGCTGACGGCCACCGTGCATGACCCCGAGCGCATGGTATGGCGGCGCGAGCAACTGCCCTTCCCGCTCAACCTGCTGGAGCGCTTGCCCAGCCCGTTGCCGCAAGCGGCGGTGGTGCTGGCAGACCCGCTGACCCTGCGTGAAGAGCGGCAGGTGGCCCGCGGCCTCACAAGACTGATCACCCTCACCCGCCTGGGCGCCGATTGCCTCAGCCAACGTATGCAATTGCCTGCGGGCAAAGTGGCGGTGATCAACCATGCCAACCTGGCGATTGCGGCGGTGGCGCTGCCGCCCCTGGATACGCTGCACCTGCTTTATTTCGGCTTTATCTACCGGGGCAAAGGCATTGAAGACCTGTTACAGGCCCTGGCCGCAGTCTTCCAGCAAGCCCCCCAATTGCGTGACCGTGTGCGCCTGACCCTGGCCGGTGGCACTGCCGCCGAAATGGCGTTTGGGGCGGGCGGCAATTACCTTGAACAATTGAACCGCCAGATAGCCGACCTTGGCCTGTCTGGCTCCATCGACTGGCGGCTGAACCTGCCGGCCAGCGAGATTGCGCAGACGATACAGGCGCACCACGTGATGGTGCTGCCGTATCGCGAATCGAAAAAACTTGGCCTGCTGGGTCGCCAGCGCGGCACCAGCGGCGCGTTGTCCTGGGCCGCCGCGTGCGGGCGCGGGGCGATTACTTCGGATGCACGGGCATTTGCCGAAGAGGTTGCCAGCGGGAACGGCGCAATCTATCCCCAAGGCGACGTCGCCGCGTTGAGCGCGCAACTACTGCGCCTGGCGCAGACCCCGACGCTGGCCAGGGACTGGGCCGAACGCGCCGCGCACATTGGCGGCCAACGCCTGTGGCCGCTGACCGCACGGCAGTTCAAGCAGCTTTTTGAGCAAGCGATTGCGGGGGCCCCTTATGGTGCGTAAACGTACGTACTTGGCCACGCTTGCACTGGTGGCGGTCATGGGCGTTACCGTCTTTATCTGGGGGCGCCCGGCCGATGCCGAGAGCCATGTGCTCAAGGGCAACAAGGTGCTGGTGTGGAAGGATTTCCTGGGAGTGAACGCGCAGTTCCTGTGGTTCAGCCCCCAGCGTTACCAGATGCAGATCGACCGTCTCAAGGACCTGGGCTTGCAGTGGGTACGCCTGGACCTGCATTGGGATCGGTTGGAGCCGGTGGCTGATCAGTACCAGGTGGCCACGCTGGACGAACTGGTGGCCAAGTTGCAGGACAACCAGCTCAAGTCGGTCTTCTACCTGGTGGGTTCGGCGCCCTTCATCACCACCGCGCCCGTGGGTGCGCCGTATCAGGACCAGTACCCGCCCAAGGACCCGAATGTGTTCGCGATCCGCATGGCGCTGTTGGCCCAACGTTATCCCAGCGTTGATGCCTGGCAGGTTTGGAATGAACCGAATCTGCTCGGCTTCTGGCGCCCCGTGGCCGACCCGGCCGGCTACGCCGCCCTGCTGAAAAGCAGCGCAGCGGCCCTGCGTGCGGTCAACCCGAATAAACCAGTGGTGGCGGCTGGCCTGGCGTTTTTCAGCGAGATGCCCAACGGCCAGACCATGCTCGACGCCTTCGATGCCCTCGGCGTGCCCAGCCTGAACACCGTGATGTCCTATCACCCTTACACCCAGTTGCCCGAAGGAAACGACCCCGCCAACCTGGACTTCGTCGCCAAGACAACTGCGCTCAACCAGAAACTGCGCAGCAATGGCGTCAAGACCCTGTGGAGCACCGAATGGGGCTGGTCAGCCTACACGGGGCCCAAGGAAGTCCAGGACATCATTACCCTGCAAGGCCAGGCCGACTATGTGCTCCGCCGCCTTGCCCTGATGAGCGCGATGGATTTCGACAAGATCTTCCTGTTCACCTTGAGCGACCTCGACCAGCGCGCCAGCGTGCGCGACCGTGCCTACGGCTTGCTCGACCTCGATGCCAAGCCAAAACCGGTCTACACCGCCCTGAAGCATTTTCTCGATGTCAGCGGACCGCAATTGACGCCTGGCGACCCACCCGCCGCCGACCAACTGCCCGAGGGCCTGTTCAGCATCGGATGGACGCGCGCCGATGGTCGCAAGCTGTGGTTCTTCTGGTCGGCAAAAGGCGGTAATGCGCACCTGCCGGACCTCGCCAACGCCACCCTGTATGACCCGCTGCGCGGCACGCAAACCCCAGTGAGCGGCACCAACGGCTTGACCGTTGCGGTCAAGCCGAACCTGCAAATTCTGTTATGGGATTGAAACCCGTCATGCGCATTTTATGGATCCTGCCCTACTCACCCTGGCCCGCCACCAGCGGCGGCAAGACGCGTCAGTTCCACCTGCTGCGCAGCCTGGCGGCCCGGGGGCATCGGATCACCTTGCTCCTGCATGACAAACACCCGGTATCACTGAGCGATCGCCAGGTACTGGAAGCCTTTCTAGAGCAATTGATCATCTTGCCCCGTCGCCCGCTGCGCAGCGTGAAGACCCTGGTGGCCGGACTCTTTGCACCCTACCCCTTGCTGGCCAGCGTGAATGGGCTGTCGGGGACGTTGCAGGACCGATTCAACCAACTGCTCAATGAGCACTGGGATGTGGTGCAAATAGAACACAGCTACAGCTTCCAGCCGTATGAAGACGCCTTGGTGCGTAAGTCCCAGCCCTTCGTGCTCACCGAACACAACGTGGAATCGGCCCTGGGCGCGGCCACCTATGACCGCCTGCCGAGCTGGGCGCTGCCGTTCATTCGCTACGATCAATGGCGCTATATGCGCTGGGAACGCCGGGTAATGCGCCAGGCTACCCAGGTGGTAGCAGTAACCGACAGCGATGCACAGGTGATGCAAGGCATCGCCGGCAAACCGGTGCCGGTGGTGGTCAATGGCGTGGACTGCGACCACTTTGCCGCTGCACACCCAGATCCATCGACACGCCGTGTACTGTTTCTCGGGAACTACGAGTACGCGCCCAATGTGGACGCGATCGAGTGGGCCCTGGATGAAATCCTGCCCAAAGTCTGGGAGCGCTGCCCGGATGCGCGCATGAGCGTGTGCGGTTTCGGCATGCCCGACAGCTGGCGCGAGCGCTGGCAGGACCCCCGCATCGAGTGGCAAGGCTTCGTGCCGAACCTGCTGAGCCTGCAATCGAGTTGTTCAGTGTTCCTGGCACCGTTACGCCATGGCGGCGGCTCCAAGCTCAAAGTGCTGGAAGCGCTGGCGGCCGGGCTGCCCCTGGCCAGCACCGAGCAGGGCGTGTCGGGCTTGGACCTGGTCGACGGCTTGGACTACCTCGCAGGGCAGACCGCCGCTGAACTGGCGAATGCTGTAGTACGCCTGCTGCAATGCCCCGCGGCCGCAGCGCCCATTGGCGAAGCCGGGCGCGCCTATGTGCGGCGAGCCCATGACTGGAGCGTGGCCGCCAGCCAATTGGAGCAGGTGTACGCCAGCCTGTCGCCGCTCACTCAAAAGGAGCCTGTATGCGTGTAGGCCTGGATTACCGCACCGTCGGCACCTCGCCGCAATCGGGTATCAGCCGCCAGGTGTATGCCCTGGAAAGCGCCTTGCGTGCCTTGCCGGGTATCGAATTGGAACGGTTTACCGTGGCCCCGCTGGGCGACCAGACACGCTTGCAGGCCCACTGCCCGACCTGGGGTTGCGCGAAGACGGCGATGCATCAGCCACAGAATCGCCTGCGTTTCGAAGCCGGCTTTTTACCCCGGGCCCTGCGCGAACAACAGATTGACCTGTACATCAGCACCTTCAATATGGGCTTGCCATTACCACCCAAGCCCAAGGGGCTGCGCACTGTGGTACTGCTGCACGACCTGTTCCAGATCACCTTGGACAACTACCACGCCAATCGCCTCAAGGCCCTGGTCTACAAGACCAGCGACCGGCTGTCGATTGCCTATGCGGTGCGCAGCGCCGACCGCGTGTGGACACCCTCCCAATACAGTGCCGATGAAACCGTACGCCTGTTTCCCCAGGCGGCGGGCAAGGTGCGTGTGCTGCCTAATCAGGTGGATGGGTTCAATGAGCCGGCAGCAGACCTGTCTGATCGCCACTTACCCGAAGCCTTCTGGCTACTGGTGGGCACTCGCGAGTTGCGCAAGAACGTACCCTTTCTGGTGAAGGCCTGGCAGCAGGCGCGGCAGCAATCACCCGCTGTACCGGAATTGGTGCTGGTGGGCAGCCTTGAGCATTTGCCCGAAGCACAGCGCGGGCTACCGGGAATTCGCGCACTCAGTGGTGTCACCGATGCCCAACTGCAGGCGTTGTACCGCCAGGCGTCCCGTGTATGGCAGCCCTCCTACGCGGAAGGGTTTGGTTTACCGGTGATTGAAGCGCTGAGCGTCGGCACACCTGTGGCCGTGGCCAGCGGTACCTCGCTGGATGAAATCACCCCGCCGTCGGCGCCGCGGTTTTCCCCGACCGATGGCCCGGCGTTGGTGCAACTGATGCTGAGCCTGGGCGAGCGCAGCGACGAGTCTTCTGCAGAACAACGCAAGCAATGGGCCGAACGCTACAACCCAAACGCCTATCGTCGGCGCCTGGCCGAACTGATCGAGGAACTGAAATGAGACTCTCCCTGGCAAGCCTCGTCGCCATCCTCTTCGGCGTGCTGTTTGGTGCAGCCGCCCTGGCGCTGTCACCGGCCAAGGCCTTTCTCGCTGTGATGGGTGTTGCGGCAGCCGTGACCATCCTGCGCTTTCCCTTCTGGGGCTTGTTGCTGTTTGCCCTGGTCGCGACCTTCATGCCCTACTCCACCCTCAACCTGGGCATCCGCAGCACGGTAAGCGAAGCCATCCTGGCGCTGACCTGGGGCGCCGTGCTGTGGCACAGCTTCCTGTCACGCCTGCCCGATGCACCGCGCCTGGCACGCCGGCCCACCGACCAGATGCTGCTGTGGCTGATGCTGTTCAGCGTGTTCCCGTTTATCGTTGGCCAGGTGAGCATCCACGCCGAAAGCAGCGGCGTAGCCAACTGGCTGCGCTGGTTGTTGAACCTGTCTGGGGTGTTCCTGGCCGCCAAGCTGCTGGTGGACTATAAACGCCGCGAAAGCCTGGTGATCGCCTTGCTGCTGGGCACTCTGGCGATGCTGGTGATGTCGATCGCCGTGTTCGTGCGCACGCGCTCAGGGGCAGGGATTGCGCCGATTCTCGCCCTTCTCAACTACGGCAACTTCGACATGTTGAAATTCGGCCTGGAAGCCATGTCGTCGCGCATGGGTTCACCGTGGATGCACCCGAACGCCATCGGCGGGATCATGGCGCTGTTGCTGCCCCTGGCGTTCTGTTACGGCATGACCGAACAAGGTTTCAAACGTGCGCTGGGCCTTGGCGTGGCGTGCCTGGGAGCGGCGGCGTTGCTGTTGGCCAGCAGCCGTGGCGCGATGGTCAGCCTGGCGCTGGTACTGATGTGGATGGCCACCCGCCGCGTGCCTTACACCGGACGCTTGTTGATGATCGGCGCGGCGTTGACCGTGGCCTTGGTGATGGCCTATCCACCGCTGCAGGAACGCTTGGCGACGATCTTTTCGTCGAGCAACGCCAGCACCGAAGTTCGTTTTGATGAATACCGCATGTTCCCCCAGGCCGTGGTGGCGTATCCGTTCGGCATTGGCTTCAAGGTTGACCCTCCGGTACCGGGCACACACTTGCTGGGGATCTCCAACCTGTGGCTGAACTTTATCTACAAGACCGGCATCGTCGGCATGCTGCTCTTTATAGCCGTTACGGTGCGTTGGTGGCGTGAAGCCAGGCCGGAAAAAGGCCCGATCCGCCTGACCAAGGACAATGCCCTGTGGCTGGGCAGCACGGCAGGAATTCTGTCGGCGCTGGTCAGTGGGTTATTTGACCACTACTTCAGTTTTGCCGTCGTGATGGTCGCGCTGTTCTGGCTGATGGTTGGGATCAATGTGCTGGAAGCACGGCGCTTGTTCCCAGCGCGCCTGCCACAGGTCAAGACTGTGGTTTTTCGCAAGCCGCTGCTTGATGGCGCGCGCCCCTGATGCTCGGTTCTGCCGTATGGCTGACGCTGGCGACCCTGCTCGGCCTGTGCCTGGGGTTCGCACGCGAATGGTTACTGGTGGCGGCCTGGGGCGCGGGGGAGCGCAGTGATGCGTTCTTGATCGCACTGTTCTTGCCCGAGGCGCTGCGAATGTCACTGGCCGGTGGCGTGTTGAGCGCCGCCGCGTTGCCGCTCTACTTGCAGCGCAAGGACAGCGAGCGCCTCGATTGGCTGGCCGTGTTGTTCCCGGCATTGCTGTTGGTTGCCCTGCTGGTCAGTCTGCTGCTGATGCTGTCAGCCCCCTGGCTGGTGCAGGTACTGGGCCCGGGGCTGGCGACCAGTGCCACCGCCCTGGCCGCCAGCAATTTGCAGGTCGTGGCCTGGTGCGTGCCAGGCTTGATGCTGCATGCACTGTTCAGTATTCCCTTGCAGGCCAGCGAGCGTTTTTTGCTGGCAGGGCTCGGCTCGTTGTTGTTCAACCTGCCGCCGGTGGCCTATCTCGCGTTGGCCGGCACGGCCAGTCAACCCCATAGCCTCGCCTTGGCCTGTCTCGCCGGTAGCCTGTTGATGCCTTTGGCGTTGTTGCCGTCGATTTGGCGTCAGGGCTGGCGGCCGTGGCGCATGCAGCTGTCGGTTGCCCCCCTGCGGGAGTTGGGCCAGCGTATAGGCCCGCTGTTACTGAGCAACGGCGCCAGCCAGGGCTTGGCTTTGATCGAACGCCTGGTGGCGTCGCTGCTGGGGGAAGGCGCGGTGACCTGGGTCAACCTGGCCCGCAAGCTGATGAACCTGCCACTGATTGCGCTGATGAGCCTCAACCAGGTGCTGCTGGGCATGATGAGCCGCCGTCAGGGCGATGAACGCCTGGCCCTGCTCAAGCGCGGCCTGGAAACCGCCAGTGTGCTGACGCTGCCGGCGGGCGTCGGCCTGGTGGCGGCGGCGCCCAGTCTGGTGGCGTTGCTGCTGCCCAAGCAATCGGTTGATTCGCCTCTGCCACTGCTGCTGGCATGGTTTGCCGTGCCCTTGGTGTTTGGCGCATGGAACGCCCTGCTGGCGCGCTATGCGTATGCCGCGGGTGATACGCGCCAGCCGCTGCGTTGTGAATTATTGGGCAGCCTGGTCAACGTGCTGTTGCTCTGCGCACTGCCGTTTGCATTTGGCCTGGCCGGTATTCCGTTGGCGGCGTTGGCTGGGGTGATCTGCACCGCGCTGCTGCTGATGCAGCGCCAGGGGCTGCTCACGGCACTGCCTTGGGCGCGGCACTGGCTGCTCGGCACGTTGATGCTGGGGCTGGCGGCGCTGGTGTTGTTCGGGTTGCAAGGCGTATGGCTGCAGTTGGGGTTGAGTACCCTGGCAGGTGCTTTGGTGTTGCTGGGCATGGGGCTGTGGCTTAGGCCGTGGCGCAAGGCGTGAATGATCGTTCGGGAAGACTTAGATGAAACATCGCTGGATTCAAATGGATATCGCCAAGGGCATTGGTATCCTGATTATTGTGTATGGCCACAGTTGGTTCGTCGCCACCTCGCTGGACTTGATGTACCCGATCCTGGCGTCGTTCGTGCTGCCGTTGTTCTTTTTCCTGTCAGGGGTGTTCTTCAAGCCCGAGCAACCGTTCGTGGAGATGGCGGTGCGCAAGGCCGATGGCCTGCTCAAGCCGTTTTTTTTCACCATGCTGCTGTACGTGATCGTGCGTGACGTACTGCGGGGGCAACCGCTGCTGCCGGATATAGGCGGCGTGCTGTATGCCTCGGTGGACACTATCCCATGGCAAGCGCTGTGGTTCTTGCCGCACTTCTGGGTGGCGATTCTATTCAGCTGGCTGATGCTGCGGCTGATCCAGCGCTTGAAGCTGCCCCTGGTGGCCGCCTGCATGCTGATCGGCGTGCAACTGTTGCTAGGCATCTGGACGCTGCAATGGTTCTGGCAGATACCGGTGAGCGTCGGTGACCACACCTGGACGCTGCCCGGCCTGCCTTTCAGCCTCGACGTCACGCTGATCAGCAGCACCTACTTCATCTATGGCTACCTGCTGCGCGATTGGCTGCGTCGGCATGAAGGTTCGTTGCTGACCCTGTTGATCTCGGTGGTGCTGTTCGCCGCCGTGTTCATTTACAGCCACGACACCATGGACTTGGCCCAGCGACGCTACGACCACTGGCTATGGACCAGCCTGCTGGCGGTGATCGGCGTGTACATTTGCTGGGCGCTGGCGCGGGTGTTGATGGTGTCGGCGCTGCTCACCCGAGTGATGACCTATATCGGCCAGTCCACCCTGATTCTGTTGATCTTTCATGGCGAAATCCAGCACAAGACGTTTGACCTGATGGAGCGCCTGGGCCTGCATCCGTTCATGGCGGCATGTGTAGGTTTGGTGGTGGCACTGTTGGTGCCGTTGCTGATAGGGGAAGTGATCAAGCGGGTGGCGTTCTTGCGGTTTTTCTATTTTCCGTTTCCGGTGCGCAAAGCGCCTAAACCCTAAAAGCACTACAGGACTAATGAGGAAGCGGGCTTGCTTGCCACAGCAAGCCAGCTCCCACATGGGTCATGTAGTTCAATCATCAAGTTGCTGAGGCGCCGACTTGCTGACGGGTTTGCCAGGTTTGGCCCCCTTGGCCGGCGCAGCAGGTGCGGCAGGCTCAGGTTCTGCCACGGCAGCTGCTTCTTTTTCTGCCATCGGCATCTGGTCGATGGCGCTGAAGAATTCCTTCAGGTCGAGGCTGTCCGGCGGCACGGTTTTTTCGAGTTTCTTCTCGCCGTCCTTGCCGACCAGAATCACTTTGGTGCCGCTGCCGACGCCGAGCTTGAGGGCACGGATCAGTGCGTTGGTTTCAGGCGGCGTGAGCTTTTTGCTGTCTTTGGGATCCTTGGCGAACTTCTCCCCTTCGGCACCAATGCTGCCGAACTTCACGGTGTAGAACACCATGCTGCGCTCTTCGAAGGCCTGCTTGGTGGCAGCCTCTTCCAGTTGTTTCTTCAGCGTTGCCAGTGTCGGGTTTCCAGCATCAAGCTCCACGACCACCAGGGGGCGCGTCTTGCCCAATTCCTGCTTGAGCGGATTATCATCAGCGGCCAACAACGGCCCCGTAAAAGCCATCAAGGTAGCCAGGGTCAGCGACCGGATGAGCATGCGCACCTCCTTTGAATTCCATGCAGGGTTCTTGAGTTTCATGTCTGCGACAGCCAAATTCAAGGATGATTCCTACACCACTTTGAGAAGCGTAGGTCAGGAAGCCCGCTACGCAAGGGCTTGGACAGTGGCTCGGTCATTGTTTCTTCCGGTTACGAGACCTTCCACTGCGGCCAATGCCGGGCAAAAACGGGGGCCACGACAGGGTCGGCGTCTACCCGCTCCAGGCTCTGCGCAAAGCCCGGCGCCAGGTTGCCGAGCACCTCGCGCGCGTCGTCCCAACGCGATACCGCCGCCGCCATGATGCCCAGTGCATTCGGCGCGTTGCTGGGTGTAAACAGCTGGCCGGCAAACTGATCGGCAAACACGACCCAAGCCTGGTGCAGGTAGCGCCGTGTGCCGCTGACCAGTTGTGCTTGCTGCGCCTCATCGGCATTGCCCAACCAGCGTTGCGGATAGTCGATGATGCCGATCGCCGAATAGCAGTTGGCGGCGATATACAGCAAGCCGCGCAGGATCTGCGTACGATCGCCGGCCAGCAATTCGGCCTTGGGATACTCCAGGCCCAAGTGGATCAGGATCGCGGCGCTTTCGGTCAGTACCTGGCCATTTGGAGTGACCAGGGTGGGGATCTGCTTGAGTGGATTGATACGTGCAAGGGCGTCGCTACCCTCGCCGTCCTGCCAGGAACTGGCCTGCACGCGATGCCACGGCACTGCGCAGCGCTGCAGGGCGATTTCGATCATGCAGGAGCCGGATTCGTCGGTGCCATAAAGGGTGTACATGGGCGTTTCCTCCTGAGCGATGGGCAATATTGAGCCTGTGGTGATTACCTAGAATAGCCCCATCTGCCCGCCTACCAGGGTACCGAAATCGTCATTCACGAAGGGCAGGATTGCGTCGGCCACGGGCTGCAATTGGCGCGTGACGTAGTGGTCGTAGTCGATGGGCGCCTGACGCACTTCCAGCGGTTCCGGGCCGTTGACACTGATCACGTAGCTGATCCAGCCACCGCGCTGGTACTGGCGCGGGCGGCCCAGGCGGTCGTTGTACTCGTCTGCCAGGCGCGCGGCGCGTACGTGGGGCGGGACGTTGCGTTCGTAGTCGTGCAAGGGCCGGCGCAGGCGTTTGCGGTAGATCAACAACTCATCGAATTCGCCGCTCAAGGTACGCCGCACGTAGTCGCGTATGTAGTCCTGATGGGGTTGGCGATGGAAGATGCGTTGGTAGAGTTCCTGCTGGAATTGCCGGGCCAGGGGCGACCAGTCGCTGCGCACGGTTTCCAGGCCTTTGTAGACCATGTCTTCACTGCCATCTTCGCGCACGACCAGGCCCGCATAGCGCTTTTTGCTGCCCTCCTCGGCGCCACGAATGGTCGGCATCAGGAAGCGGCTGAAGTGGGTTTCGTATTGCAGCTCCAGGGCGCTTTGCAGGCCGTACTCGTTGCTCAGGTGCGCGCGCCACCAGTCGTTGACGTGCTGCACCAGCGCCAGGCCGATGTGATTGGCGTCCTGCGCAGAGTGCGCACTGCCCAGCCAGACGAAGGTGGAGTCGGTGTCACCGTAAATCACCTCGTACCCTTGGGCCTCAACCAGCGCGCGGGTCTGGCGCATGATCTGGTGCCCACGCAGGGTAATCGAGGACGCCAGCCGGGTGTCGAAGAACCGGCAGCCGCTGGAGCCGAGCACACCGTAAAAGGCGTTCATGATGATCTTCAGTGCCTGGGACAACGGCGCATTGCGCTCGCGCTTGGCCTCTTCGCGGCCTTCGGACACCCGCGTGACGATGGACGGCAGGCAATGCCGGGTGCGGGAGAAGCGCGCTCCGCGAAAGCCTTCCACCGAATCGCTGTCGTCGGGATGCTTGAGGCCTTCGATCAAGCCCACCGGGTCGATGAGGAAGCTGCGGATGATCGACGGGTAAAGGCTTTTGTAGTCCAGCACCAGCACCGATTCATAGAGGCCCGGGCGCGAGTCCATGACAAACCCGCCGGGGCTGGCTTGGGGCGGTTTGTCGCCCAGGTTCGGCGCGACGAAACCCTGGCGGTGCATCAACGGCATGTACAGGTGGGTGAAGGCGGCCACGGAGCCGCCGTTACGGTCGGCCGGCAACCCGGTGACGCTGGCACGTTCCAGCAGGAACTTGAGCAACTCGGTCTTCTCGAAAATCCGCGTGACCAGTTCGCAGTCCTTGAGGTTGTAGCGCGCGAGAGCAGGCTTGTCCTCGGCAAACATGCGGTTGATTTCGTCCATGCGCTGGTACGGCGTGGAGATGTCCTTGCCTTCGCCGAGCAGGGTTTGCGCAACGTTTTCCAGGCTGAAGGATTCAAAACTCCAAGTGGCCGAACGCAGCGCTTCGATACCGTCGATGATCAGTCTTCCTGCCGCCGCCGCAAAGTAGTGATTGCGGCTGCCGTGTTCGCGCCAGGCCATGGCCTCACCGCCACGCCCGAGCAACAGCGGCACGTTCAGGCGCTGGGCGTGTTCGTGGAGTACGCGCAGGTCGAACTGCACCACGTTCCAGCCGATGATCGCGTCGGGGTCGAAAGTGGCCAGCCATTGGTTGAGGTGTTCGAGCAGTTGAGCGCGGGTGTCGCAATAGTCGAGCTTGAAATCCACGGCGTCGGTTTTGTTCGGCGGGCCGAGCATGTACACCTGGCGTTCGCCACAGCCTTCGAGAGCGATGGAGTAGAGATCGCCCTGGGCGGTGGTCTCGATGTCCAGGGACACCAGCTTCAAGGGAGGACGGTAGTCGGGGGCAGGCTTCATTTGCGCGTCGAGCAAGGTGCCGCTTGCATCAGCGGTGCCACCGAACCAGACGGGAGCGGTGATAAAACGCTCCATCATGTAGCGCTCCGGAGGGCGCACGTCACCTTCGTAGACATCGACCCCGGCAGCACGCAGGCGCTTCTCGATATCCATCAACTGGCGGTGCTGGCGCGCATAGAGGCCCAGAACCGGGCGGTGATGAAAGTCGCATAGCTGCAAGGGGCGCAACTCGAGATCGCGCTCCCCCTTGAGCAGCCAGTCGAGTGGCTTGCGATGGGCCTCTGGGATGAAAACCACCGAGGTCTGCACGGGTAGGCGAATGCACCGTGGCCCTTGATCGGTGGCCAGCCAGAAGCTGACCTCGGTGCCCGCCGGGGTATCGCGCCAATGCCGGGTCAGGACAAAACCCTGCTGTAAATCCACCGTACCGCACCTCAGGAATCGCTTTCAGGGCGTGATTCTACTCGGCATCCGTGCAAACGCCACCACCGACCGCTACGTGCATGAAGCCCAGCAAATCAAGAAAAGGCATTGAGCTGAACGTGATTTGTGAGCCCGTCAGCGGCCTGTCTGCCTAGGGGAGTGAAGACTGCCCTCCGGTGTGCGCCATCACCTTGTTGGGGGCTTGCTCAGATAATTTTCGATATTGCCCATTTGCTCATCCCAGCCACGGGAGTTCATCTTGAAGGCTTTCTGACGACGCGCTTCGGGCACCTTGTCAAAACCGGACTCAACGACCCGCAACAGAATGCCTGGAGCGCGATCTTCAATCGTGAACTCCACCAGCGTCGGCGCCTCTTTGTCGTAGTCGACGCCCTCTTCCACTGCGAAAGGATGCCACCAGAAGGAAAACAGCGTTTGGGGCAGGATACGTTCGATCCTGGCCTTCCACACGACATGTTCATAACCTTGATAGGTAATCGGCGCTTCGATGGTTTCCCCAGCCACAAAGGTTTTACCCTTAAGCGCGATACCGAACCAGCGTCCAAATTGCTCGGCCTGCGTGAGAGCCTCCCAGACCTGTTTACGTGACGCATTGAGCAGGACTTTACGTTCGATGCGATCTAATACGTGCATAAGTCACCTCCTTCATTGAACAGTAGGCGACATCAACCAATGCGCAACCTTGCGTTGTGCGCGATGATGATGACCCCCTCCTTGCCTGGCCATAGGTTATGACTGACCCACTGAATGGAAGTTGCTTGTGCAAAGGCGTGCGCTATCAAGTGGACAGCCTGGACATGCCCATCAGCCACTGCCACTGCGAAAGCTGCCGCAAGGCACACGCGGCAGCATTTGTTGCCACGGCCGGGGTGATGCGTGAGCATTTTCGCTGGACGCAGGGTGAGCAACTGCTGTCGTCATTTGAATCCTCACCGGGCAAATTCAGACATTTCTGCTCGCGCTGCGGCTCACATCTGATCGCTGAACGTGGGCATCAGCCTCACGTGATCGTGCGGGTGGCGACGCTGGATGATGATCCGGGCGTCAGGCCCACCTCGCATATCTGGACGGCCCATGAAGTACCGTGGCTGGCCTATGACGGCGTAGCACGCTGGGATGAGTGGGAGGTTTGAGTCAAACCCTTGGATCGCCGGGAGCCTTGGCCGGCGCTGCATATTGCGGCTTGAGATGGCCTTCCTGGTCGAGCAGCCAGGCATCCATGATCTGTC
Source organism: Pseudomonas sp. GW821-FHT07B01 (assembly GCF_059419065.1). Taxonomy (NCBI): domain Bacteria; kingdom Pseudomonadati; phylum Pseudomonadota; class Gammaproteobacteria; order Pseudomonadales; family Pseudomonadaceae; genus Pseudomonas; species Pseudomonas sp. GW821-FHT07B01. The sequence continues at coordinate 212,654 of NZ_JBWKRA010000010.1, forward strand.
GCACCACAGGCCCGGCTACACGGCCGCCGGCCTCACCGTTTTCGATCATGACTGAAATCACGATTTTCGGATGTTCGGCCGGCGCGAAACCGACGAACAAGGCGTTATCGCGATGCCGCTCCAACGTCTTGTTACGGTTGTAGCGCTCACCCTGCTTGATCGCCACCACCTGGGCGGTACCACTCTTGCCGGCGATACGGTATTGCGCGCCTTGCGCTGCCGCTCGGGCGATACCGCGGGGATCGTGCATCACCAATTGCATGCCATGGTTGACCTGTTCCCAGTCACGCGGGTCCTTGAGGATCACGTTGGGCATTGGGTGCTCATCCACCGGTGGCACACCATTGATTGTCTTGGCCAGGTGCGGTCGGTTCCATACGCCTTTGTTGGCGATCAATGCAGTGGCCTGGGCCAATTGCAGAGGTGTTACTTGCATGTAGCCTTGACCAATGCCGAGGATCACGGTTTCGCCTGGGAACCACGGCTGGCGTCGGGTTGCACGCTTCCAGGCCTGGGATGGCATTAAGCCGGCAGACTCTTCGAACATATCCAGGGACACTTTCTGACCCAGGCCGAACTCGGCCAGATAGTCGTGCAGGCGATCGATCCCGAGTTTATGGGCCAGATCGTAGAAGTAAGTGTCGTTGGAACGCATGATGGCCGCGTCCATGTCCACCCAGCCGTCACCACTGTGGTTCCAGTTGCGGTATTTATGGTCAAAGTCTGGCAACTGATAGTAACCCGGGTCGAACACTCGGGTTTGTGGAGTAACAACGCCACTGTCGAGACCGGCGATGGCCACTTCCGGCTTGATGGTTGAGCCCGGCGCATAGAGCCCGCGTAGCACGCGGTTGAACAGCGGGCGGTCAATGGAGTCGTGCAGCGCAGCGTACTCCTTGAAGCTAATGCCTGTGACAAACAGGTTCGGATCGAAACTCGGTTTACTGACCATAGCCAGTACTTCACCGGTCTGCGGGTCCAGGGCGACCACCGAACCACGACGGTCACCCAAGGCCTCTTCGGCAGCTTCCTGTAGCTTGACGTCGAGGCTCAGGACGATATTTTTGCCAGGGATCGGATCGGTGTGCTTGAGCACGCGCAGCACACGGCCCTGTGCGTTGGTCTCTACCTCTTCATAACCGACATGGCCATGCAGTTCAGACTCGTAAAAACGCTCGATTCCGGTTTTGCCGATAGATTGGGTACCGCGGTACTCCACCGAATCAAGGGTCTTGGATTCCTTTTCGTTAATACGACCGACGTAGCCAATGGAATGGGCAAAGTGCGCGCCCAGGGGGTAGTGGCGAACGAATTGTGGTTCCACGTCCACCCCAGGTAGACGGAACTCGTTAACGGCCAAAACGGCGATCTGCTCTTCGGTCAATTCGTAGAACAACGTGACGGGAACAAACGGGTGACGGGCCTGCTTGAGCGCCTTATCAAACACCGCACGGTCTTCGGCAGGCAGGTGCAATAGATTGACGATTTCGTCCAGCTCACCCTTGAGGTCGGCGGTGCGCTCACGGGTGATGGTCAGGTTATAACTAGGGCGGTTGTCGGCCAGCACCACGCCATTACGGTCATAGATCAAGCCGCGAGTCGGTGTGATGGGCAGTACGTGGACCCGGTTGTTTTCCGAAATTGTGGAGTGGTAGTCGTACTGCACCACCTGCAGGAAATACATGCGCCCTACCAGCGCACAGGTGATCCCAATCACCAGCACCGCACAGGCGAGCAAGCGCTTGTTGACTAGGCGGTTTTCTTTTTCGTGGTCTTTGATAGGTATCGGTTCAGGCATTTCTACAGCATCTCGTTGGAAAAGGTCGACGCCGCATCCTGCGGATAAAGATCAATCCTTGTGAAAATGTGCTGCACCATAGCAAAAATGCAGAAACACTTTGTATCGAATTCCCTCAACGGCAGATTATTTAATGTTGCTGGAAGCGCTGGAATTTTCGAGCGCCCAAAACAAAACCCCAACTGCTTTCGCAATTGGGGTTTCGGAATTTAATCTTGACGATGACCTACT